>NZ_AKNV01000006.1:300000-572672 GCF_000274605.1 Helicobacter pylori NQ4053 | reverse complement strand
GTTCGCCCTATTAAGACTCGCTTTCGCTACGGCTTCGCATTCGCTTAACCTTGCCAGATACCACAACTCGCAGGATCATTATGCAAAAGGCAGTCCATCACCCTGATAAATCATAGGGCTCTGAATGATTGTAAGCAGATGGTTTCAGGTTCTATTTCACTCCGCTCACTGCGGTTCTTTTCACCTTTCCCTCACGGTACTTGTTCGCTATCGCTCAAAGAGTAGTATTTAGGGTTGGAGAGTGGTCTCCCCGGCTTCAACCTGGATTCCTCGTGTCCTGGCCTACTCTGGATACTGCTACCTAAGAACGCCTTGTCGCATACAAGGCTATCACTTTCTATGGCTTACCTTTCCAGGTAACTCTGCTAAAGCGTTCTCTTGGATGTTGCAGTCCTCAACCCCGAATGCAAGCACTCGGTTTGCCCTTTTCCCCGTTCGCTCGCCACTACTTAGGGAATCTCGTTGATTTCTTTTCCTCTAGTTACTGAGATGTTTCACTTCACTAGGTTCGCTCTCTATTAAAGAGTAACTAATATCTCTATTAGTTGGGTTGCCCCATTCGGACATCTACGCATCAAAGCTCCTTGACAGCTCCGCATAGCTTATCGCAGTCTAGTACGTCCTTCATCGCCTCTCTTTGGCAAGGCATCCGCCATCTGCTCTTAAAAGCTTGTTTTAAATTTTAAAATATCCTTTAAAACCCGCCCTTTTATAATGAATAACGACAATTGCACGAATATTCTTCAGCGCTACCACTGCCTTAATGAATATAAGACAGAGTTATTGTAGTTTTACTTTACTTTTACATAGGCTATTAACAATGTTAAATCAAATAACTTCGTTTTCTTTAAAAACTTGCTATAATCGCTCTTGAATGTTAAACCCTTTAAGAAGACTAAAAATGCTTGATCCCTAATCTTTTTTGATCGCCAAGTTTAATCAGCTAGTGGGCTTTATATTAAAGCTTTTAGCTTTTAGAACTTGCTTGAGTGGTTTCAAATTAAAGAACTTTTAAAGCTTGTCTTTAAAAACGAAATGTAATTATAGACATGTAATGCTTAAAGTTTGCTTAAAGTTTTTGGAATGTGAAAGAAATTTTAGAGTTTGAAAGAAAATTGAGAGTCGGAAAGGAATTTTAGAGTTTGGAAGGAATTTTAGAGTTTGGAAGGAATGGATAAAAGTTATTGGAAATGATTGGGGAGTGATTGGAATTAAGGGGGTAGAGAATAAAGCTTTAAAATAAAACACATCATTAAATCAAACACATCGTTAAATTAAATCAAACATATCATTAATAAAAACAAATGCATCATAAAATAAAAACAAATGCATCACCATTTAAAATAAGATAAAAACGCATCATCATTTAAAATAAGATAAAACGCACCATTAACCATTGATTAAATACCACTAGATACAACACTCTAAGTCATCTTTTTTTCAAAAAAGGGGTAGAAATGGCATTCAATCATTCAACCATTCAATCATTCAACCATTCAATCATTCAATCATTCAATCACCCAAGCAATCAAGTAATCAAGTAACGCTACCATAACTTTTACCAAAACCGATTTAAAAATCTTTTACCTTTTATTATTCCCTCTATTATTAACCTTTTCATTAACCCACACCGCAATCTTTTTAAAGAATTTGATTCCATAAGCCCCATTTTTAAACCAGTGGGGCTTACAGAGTTAAATTCAAAGGAGAGACGATGGCTCAGTTAGAAGATTTGAAAGCGCATGAAAAATACAATTTGTTGTTGTGCATGGTTTCAGGCGCGTATAAAGGAACCATTCCAGGAAATGAGGATTTTAAAGAGTGGTGCGATGAATGCACTTTGACAGGTTTTCGTCCAAGAATGGGCAAAGCGGCTCAGCACAAGCATTTTGAACTCATGCGTAAAGCGGATTATATCATTGGCATTGTGAATGAGGATTCAACGACTAGAGGGACTGAAGTCCAACGGAGCGTTTTTGCCCTAAAGATTGACCATTACACTATTGGGATTGATGAAGAGGGAGCACTAAAGGTTGAGGGCGTTTGCACTCAAAAAGGGAGCCAAGAATACGAAGAATTAGTCAATAAAAACACTTGGCATTTCACGCACAGCACCCGACTTGGACAACCAAAATTGATTGAGCGAAAAAATTAAAGAATTATGGGTTTTTACCCATAAATTTATGAAAGGATTTTAATGGAATTGTTAAATTTAGACGGAGTGATTGAAAAAGGCGTGTTTGAAATCCCCAGCTATCAAAGGGGGTATGCATGGCAGGATAGGCAATTGAAGGATTTTTGGAACGATTTAGAGCATGTCTCTAAGCTGGGAGATAAATTCCATTACATGCATAGTTTAACCTTAAGAGAGACTGAAAATGAGCTTGAAAGCAGCGCGTTTGAAATCATAGACGGCCAGCAACGATTGGCTACAAGCCTGATTTTACTGGGTCTTTTAGCCAAGATTACCCAAAACAAAGACCCAAAGTATTCTTTAATCAACCTTGAACCCATTCTGTCCTATAAGTATTATGGTTTGAGTGAAGCTTTTAGGGCGATCACTGAAGAAGAAAAGGATCTGGAAGCGTTCAAAACTTCTTTTTACGCTAAAAATTTGATTGAAGCTTACGCATTCTTACTAGAATGTTAGTTTCTGTCTCTAAGTCTCATAGAGGGACTTGAAAACTGTGGCAAAGACATTAAAACCTAATTTAGATAAAGATGAGTTAAACACACTTTATAAGGCAAATCTTGCTTATGCTAAAAACACGCATGAGCATTTTTTCAAAACTAAAAAAGACTTAGACTACAAAATATTTAATCCTAGCATTATACATGAACAAAGCTTTATAAGTTTTGTGGGCGGACAAGGGGCTAAGCGATTACTAGATATGCTCTACAAACTCGCATTTAATGCTAAGTCCAATAAAATTGCTCTAGATAGACATTACGCCAAAACATTTTTACAAATTGTGGCAAGAACCTTAAGAAAGAATGTCAATATATTAGAAGAGCAGGGCTTAATTGAAGTCATTAAGAACAAACAAAGATACTTGTATGTGTATCTCAAGGACTACAGAGAATTAGAGGGCTACAACTCAGTAGGAGCGAATAAAAAGAGCAATATCCCATCGCCCTTTTTCTTACAGATTATGCGTTTCTTAGAAAAGTTTGCTAAAGCAATTAAGAAAGTAACAATCAACAAAAAAGAATGCATTATGCACATTCCTAGCCAAGAGCTTATGCAAAGAGCTAACAATGTGGTTTTAAAATTCACGCCTATTTCTAATCCTAACACCACTTACACTCTAACTTACAAAGACTTAACAAACAAAGATATTCCAAGCAATTTGTGTTTTTATCAAACAGCCATTGTGAAGAAAAATCTCTTAAAAGCCTTAAAAGACAGAGAGTGTGTGGGTGAACCCATTAACAACTCACCCAAAGTTTCAAATTACTTTCAAGAGAGCGCTTAAAAATGACACCAAGCGATATTTTGAATATTTGTTTTGATTTGAATGAAAAAACTTTACAAATTGATTTTTCGCAGACAGACACAGAAACGCAGAACAAAATTTTAGAAGAATTGTTTAGAAAAGAATTGTTACAAGAGAAGTTAAAAGGTCATGTTTTAAAAATACTTGAACCAACGAGCAATATTTTATTTCAAAGCCAACCATCTACAAAGAGAGAAAGACAATGATTGAACTAACCCTAGACAAAAAGTCCATACAAATTGATGAAACATTGCTGAATGTAAAAGAGTATTTAGAAAAGTTTTATTCAAACAAAAAACAAGAGACAATCGCAAAAACCTTAGAGAGCCAAACAGAGCTTACTTGCAGTTATTTATGGGATAAAGATTTTTCATTGCTAGAAAAGCATTTAGAAAATAGCTTAGGGCATTTTACTTTTGAGAGTGAGTTTGCCCTACTAAAAGACAAAGAGCCTTTGAATTTAGCTCAAATCAAACAAATCGGTGTTTTAAAGGTTATTACCTATGAAATGACACAAGCCTTAAAAAATCAAATCATTCATTTAACGCAAGTTGTCAATGAAGAAAATTTAGAGTTTGATGAAGAACTTGTTATTTATCACTTAGATTTTAAGCTCAATCAAAATACTTACAAAGTGTTAGCGAAATTTTGCGTGGTTAAAAAAGAAAGGAACATTGCATGGAAAAATTAAGGCATTTTAGAAAGCTTATCGCCTTTTTAGGTTTTTCACCTCTTTTACTACAAGCGGATATGACTACCTTTTTTAATTCCATTGAACAACAGCTCACTAGCCCTACGGCTAAAGGCATTTTAATGGTTATTTTTTTAGGACTTGCTATTTTTATATGGAAAAACTTGGATAGATGGAAAGAAATTTTAATGACCGTGCTTGCTATTGCAATTGGTGCTGCAATCTTTTTTAAAGCCCCAGCCTTAGCTAACTGGTTTATGACCAGTGTTGGTAACTAAGGCTTATCAATGCAATTAGTCGGTATTTCAGTTTCTAATCTCAAAGAAATCAGTTCCAAAGAAAAGTTTCTTTGGCTCAATGCTAAGAGCTTTTTGCTCTCAAGTTTTGTGCCATTTGTGATGACACCTTGGCTAGATATATTGAACTCTCTTATGTTGTATGCGTGCTTTTTATTGGTTTTTAGCATAGCGGAGTTTTTTGATGAAGATATAAGCGACATTTTAATCGCTCATTCCAAGATTAAAACCAAATCTAATTCATTTTATTTGCAAAACAAAAGAGCAAGAACTTTTAGGGATAAAAAAGCAACAATACCTAGCTCAAGCACAAACTTGTCTAATATCAAAAAATTTTCAGTGCTATGGAGATTTTTTATCTCAATCAAAACAAATTGATTTAAAAATATTCAAAGAAGCTCAAGCTAGAACCTTTAAACTTTTTTCATCTTTACAGAATAGAGGTGCAAGTTTCACACAAGAACTTTCCGTTAAAAATCCTATTTATGCGAAAGAAGGGTATTGCTCTAAACAAAATATTGATGGTAAGGATTATTGTTTTAGTAATACACTTGAAATTGAGCGATTGATAAACACTTTTGAGAAAGACAATGGCTCATATATAGAAAGGCTTAAAGGAGCAACAAATCAAGAAACTAAAGCAAAAATCTATGCAGACTTTAAACAAAAATTTGAAATGTTAAACACGCAAATTTTACTTAATATTGCCAATAACCTAAACTTTATGAATCAAACTCTGTCTCTTATGGCAAGTGCCTATTCAGACACTTATTATAAACAACAAAATATCATTATGCCATCATTTTTAAACCCTCCTGAAAGCGTTAAAAAAGAGTTTCTAGAAATAAATAAAAAGACAAGTCAAGCTTTTAGAGCAAATTTAAATAAATTTGGACTGCCCACTTCACAATTGCCTGATGTTGAAAAATCTTTTATGATGACACAAGGTGGGAATATAGCAACAGAAAAGTTTGAACAAATGAAAAACAATATTACACAAGGATGGGATGAATAATGCCTTATTTGGTTTGGGGTGGTATTTCTCTTGCTATTGGTATTATTTCTTATTTCATACCGGCTGATAATCTCAATGTGGCTACTGATGGGCTTTATAGTAGTATTATAGGCGTATTTCAAAATTTCACCAATGAATTTAAAGACAAATACAACAATATTGCAAAAACAATCGCACCTGCTATGGTTTCTATAGGAACAATACTTATTTTTGCATATTCTGTAAAAAAATACAAAAATAATGAATTTTTTGAAATCAAAACTTTCACGCAATTTGCTTTTTTTCTTGCTCTTCTATCTTTAATGCACTTTGCTTTGAATAGTCCTAAAAAGTTCCATTCATATGTAGAGTTTTTTGTAGAAGCTCCTGCAGTTATTCTCAATAACGCCATTGAAGAAACAACAAAAACTTTTTATAAAAAAGCTCAACAACAATCAAATCAATCCCAAAATAAAACAAATCAAAGTTTTATAAGTTTTAATGGGAATATACAAGGAATTATTAAAAATCAAACCAAGCAACTTTTTGCTTTTTATGAAAGCTTTAGAGAAAATAATGCAGGTTTTAGCAAACCATTTGTTTTCATTATGCAGTCTCTATCTTTTGTGGCTATTGTGTTTTTTCAAATCCTACTTATATTTAAAACAATTTATCTTATTTGTATTATTTTTATAGAAAAAACTTTTTATTTGCTATGCTTTATTTTTATGACGCCTTGTTTATTTTTTAAACAAACTCAAGGATTTTTCTTTTCTTACATAAAAAAAGTCTTTTCTCTAACTTTTTATGCTCCTCTTGTATTTTTATTTGCCATGCTAAACTCTATTGGGTTAGAATTATTTAACCCTACTCAAAATATCATAGAAACTATCGGCATTATTATCATTTCGGCGATTACTTCAGCTTTAATTAGCAATATTCCAAATATTATCAATACCATTTTTGGAACACAAGGTGGCTCGGTTGATCTAGCTAACTTCTTAAAAGCTGGATCGCAAAGTTTTTTAAGCTTTGCTAGTAATATAGGTAGTGCAGTAAGCGGTGGCGTTAAAGGCGCTTCTGTAGGAACTGGCAATTCTCTTGTAAAAATAGAAGGTGCAATAGGCAATGCTGTAAATAACATCAAAAACAGAGCCTCTCAGCCTGAAAACATAAGAACTTCGGTTGGTTTTGTTAATGTTGGTTCTAAAGCAACGAGATAAACTGCAAAAAACATCAAAAAACAACCCTTTAAAGAACTTTTGAATGAGGAATTAATCATCTTTCACTCACTCAACAAATTATCAAAAATGCTTGCTACTTGTTTATTATATTCTTGTGCGGTGTGAATGTAGATTTTTGTGGAGCTTAAGGACTGATGCCCTAATGCTCTTGAAGTCAAAACAATATCCCTACTCTCAGCATAGACTAAAGTGGCAAAACTATGCCTAAATAGGTGCAATCCTGCACCATATTGTTTAAAATTTTCAATACCACTCAACATAAAAATCTTCAACACAAAATTACTGATTGAACAATGCTTTTGAGTATAGTGAGACAGAGACTTCTTAAATATAAAACGCCCATTAAAACTACTCAATCGTTTGCTATCACTCAACCACTCATCTAAAGATTTTTCTAGCATTTCTCGTTTAATGAACGCTTTTCGCTCTTTATTGTTTTTGCCTTTTATAAGCAAGATATAATGCTCTTTTTCTAAAACAATATTTCTCAATTCTAAATTAAAAACCTCAGATTTTCTCAAACCGCCCAAAATAATTAAGAGCAAAATACACTTATTTCTCTTTTCATAACTGCTTCTAGTTCTATAGTTTATAAGAGTATATATAAAAGATTTTAAATCTTTTGAATTTAGATGTTTGGGCAAATTATCCTTGTGTTTAGCAAAGGCTATATTTTTAAGACTAAAATAAAAATCATAATGTTTAGTCCTATCCAAGTAATCAAAAAATTGCCTAATATACATCACATATTTCGCCATTGAATTAATCTTTCTTTGTTTAGCTAACTCAAATAAAAAGTTCACTAGCATTTCTTCATTGAGCAGTCTCAATCGCTTAACTTTCAAATGCTTGCAAAAATAGTCAAAGAATAAAAACACTACACGCATCATCAAAATATGCTTTGTGCCTTGATTATAAATTGTATGACATAATTTTTCCAAATCTTTAATATTTTCGCATTTTTCTAATTCTATAGACAAAAATTTCATTTTTGTAAAATCCCTTACTCCATTAAAAACAACCATACGCTTAAATTTAAAAATAATAAAATCCCTAATCCCTACAAACAACTCCCTTTGACTTCTAGCGAGCGCGTTATTGTCATTTGATTTTTTCATAAAAGTCCTCTTAATATTAAATTTTTAATAGAAATTAAAAGAATGTGATTTATAAAATCAATAATAAGGAGCCTATTTATAAAAAGAATAAAAGATATATATAATATAGTAAGTGCAATTATATAAATATCTCTCTCCCTTATTAATAATAAAATTGTAAAGAAAAATTTTTCCGATTTTACTTTATAAACAAAATTTCAAAATTTATGGTAGAATGCAGAAGTATTTTTTTAAAAGTTAGTATTAAAAAGATTAAGAAGCTTAGAACTATCTAAATAATTACATTCTTTTCAGTCGTAAGATCTTTAATGCTTTCTAAATATTCTTTTAGCATGCTAATAACCCTTTTTTAAAGCCTTTAAGCCATTTTCATGTGCATGTCAATAAAAGTGGCTTGATGGATTAAAGCCCCTACGCTAATGGCATCCACGCCGCTTTTGGCGTAAGCGTTGATGCTCTCTAGCGAAATATTCCCGCTCGCTTCTAGTAAGACAAAGGGATAATGTGCATCTCTATAAGCGGCAATTTCTTTAGTCTCTAAAACGCTCACATTATCGCACATCACAATATCCGCTCCCGCATTCATGGCGTTTTTGGCCTCTTCAAAGCTTTCGCATTCAATTTCAATTTTAGCCGTGAAAGGCAAGTTTTTTCTGGCATGCGTTAAAAAGCTTTTGAGATCTTTGACATGCTTTAAATGCGTGTCTTTAAGCATTAAAGCGTCATCTAGCCCTAAGCGGTGGTTGCTCGCTCCCCCATTAAGCACAGAATATTTTTCAAAAATCCTTAAAAGGGGTCTGGTTTTTCGTGTGTCCAACAAACGCACTTCATGGGAGTTTAGAGCTTTCACAAAACGACTCGTTAAAGTAGCGATCCCGCTGCTGTGTTGCAAAAGGTTTAAAAGGGTGCGCTCAACCTTTAAAAGCATGCTAAAATCCCCCCTAATCTCCATTAAAGTGTCTTTAGGCTTGAAGCGTTCTTTATCCTTAATCGTTTGAACGCATTCAATGCCAGTCATTTCCAACAACTCTAAAGCGTATTTTTCGCCTGAAAACACGCCCTCTTGTTTAGCCCTAACAAAGGCTGTGGCTTTAAAATCTTTTTCTAACACCCTTTCAAACAAATCCCCATGCCCTAAATCTTCTTTTAAAGCGCATTCTAAAAAGGTTTTAATCTCCATTAGGACAACTCCATCATTTTAGTTAAAGCGAGTTTGGCCAGACGCGCCACCTCATCTTTTAATTCAATCGTGTTAAAAGCCCTGTGGTTTTTATAAGCCTTTAAGACTTCAAACAAATCTTTTAAAGTCGTTTCATTCATGGTAGGACAAAGAGCGAGCGTGCTAGAAAGAATGAAAGTGTTTTGATGGTTGCGCTTGGCTTTCAAGCGGTTGACTAAATTGCTTTCAGTGCCTATGGCGACTTTTTGATGGGGGCTTAACTTTTCTACAAATTCTATGATTTGACTCGTTGATCCGCTAAAATCAGCGTTAGAAACCACGCTAGGCTCGCACTCTGGATGGACAGCGATTAAAATATCCGGGTATTTTTGGCGGTAAAATTCAATGTCTTCTAATTTGAAAAGCTGATGCACCGAACAAAAGCCGTTATAACAAACCACATCAGCGTTTTTAATTTCTTCTTTGCTATTTGCGCCTAAAATCGCGCTTTTTAAGCCATTTTCTAGGGCTAGATTTTCCCCCAAGCATTTATCCGGTAGGAAAAAGATTTTTTTATTTTGTTTTAAAGCGTGATTAAAGATTTTAGAAGCGTTCCTACTCGTGCAAACCACGCCACCATCTTTAGCGACTTTGGCTTTCACTTCAGCGTTAGAATTGATATAAGTGATAGGGTAAAATTCTTTAACGCCGTATTCTTTTAGTAAATGAACGCTTCTATCGTAGTAGTGGCTATCAATCATCCTCGCCATAGAACAGCATGAGAGTTTGGGCATGATCACTTGTTTGTTAAAGGCTAGGGCTTTCACGCTCTCGCCCATAAAATGCACCCCGCAAAACACGATGAGGTTTTTATCGCTTTGGCTTGCGATTTTAGCTAACTCCAGGCTATCGCCTGTATAATGGGCCAACTCTACAATCTCATCTTTTTGATAAAAATGAGCCACTAAAAGCGCGTCTAAATCGTTCAACAATTCCAAAATAGAAGTTTTTAAATCGTTATCAGTTGGCATGAAATTCCCCTATACTTTCCCCAAACTTCACGCTTTTTTCTCTCAAATCTTTAAAAGCGGTGTTTTGAATGAATAAAACGATAGTAGAGCCCATTTCAAAATTCCCTAAATTATCCCCCTTTTTAACCTTAATCGGTGGGTTATAAGAGTAGGTTTGCGTGAAACGGGCTTTAGCGTTAGTTTGGATATTCTTATCAAAATTAAAACGCATTTTACCCACATTTAACGCTCCCACCGCTACAAAATACAACCTATTGCCTTGAATGTCTTTTGCAACAAGCACTACCCGTTCATTGCCCACAAACAGATTGTTGTTTTTGTGTAATGAGGGCTTATTGACTGGTAGTAATTTCCCCGCAAAATAACGAGCCTCTAAAATTTCTAAATCGCAAGGGGCGTGGTAGTGGTGGTAATCTTTGGGCGAAAGGTAAAAATTCGCATAGAAAAAAGAGGGGCTTAAGGGGTTGATTTCGCCCACTAATTCATGCGCTTTATAAGGCATGCCTTTAATCTGTAAAGCGGTATCATTGTCTAAAAAAGCGCATTCAGTGATTAAAGCGTCGCAAGGCGCAATGCAAATATTAGGGGCTTTGTCAAAGGGGCGTTCTTTTTTTAAAGAGCGCGTGAAAAGAGCGTTCAAACTCCTATAATTTTCTAAAGGCTCAAACTCGCTCAAATCAATTTTAAAGATCTTAACATAAAGAGCGTTGATACCTTTTTGGATAAAAGAAGGGAATTTATAGCCAGCCACAGAGCCAAAAACCCTTGAAAGAGCGTTGCTTAAAGCTACCATTTTAATCCTGCCATGTTCAATATAAATTCCACCTCGCCCTTACTCACCTTAAATTCTTTAGAAATAGAATCCACGCTATAACCCTCTTGATACATTTTCAAAACCTGTTTTTCATTGATTTCATCGCTAGCGGCATAATGCCCCATGTCTTTGAATTTGTTTTCTAAAGTAATGATTTTTTCTTCTAAATAATCGCGTTCTTTGTCCATGGATTTTTGGATTTCTTGCAACTGGTTATAAAGGTGTGAAAGGGTTGTTTTTAATGAGCTATCTTCTTTAGCGCTTTTTTCTAAAGAAAGGCCTTCCAAACGCCCCTCTAATTCTTTCAAACGCTTAGAATAAATATAATTTTCTTGATAGGATTCGTCTAAGGTTTTTTCTAAACGCCTCATTTTATGGTAAAACTCTTTTTCTTTAAGATACAAATACCCCACCAAGCACACCAACACCAATAAAATCGCCCCCAAAACGACCATAAACAAATCATTAGAAGATAACAGATTGCTCCCGTTCATAATTTCAAGCCTTTTCTTTCGCTATCAACAATGAAAGAATCATAACGCTTAATGTCTAAGGCGTGCATGCGAGTGATTTCTAAAAAATCTTTATCCCTTGCCACGCCAAAAAAGGCTAGGATTTTCCCCTCTAACACGCAACGCCCATAGTAAGTTTGAGGCGCTATCAGGCTTTGTTTTTTTAAGCAAATAAGCCCATGCCCTAAAGCGATGATGCGGTTATTTTGCTCCAATTCAAGCAGGTTTTCTTTTAAAAGCAGGCTCTCTAATTTTTCTAATTTAAAATACAGCGCTTTGAGCAATTCCAGAGTGTCGTTTTCAACGTTCAAGCGTGAAAAATCAAAGCCAGAATTTAACCAATCAAATTCTTCTAACACCGCTAAAGAGCGTTTGGTTTTAGAAATAAATCTTTCATAGGAGAACGATAAATCGCATTGGACTAAGCGCGTTTCAAACCCTAAAGCTTGGGTTCTTAAAACCAACTCATGCATGCTTAAACCCCACATCAAGGACGATAAAAATAAAAAACACCACCCCCAAATAGCCATTACTCACAAAAAAGGCTTTAGGGATGTTTTTATAATCTCTAGCCACTAAGATCTGCTCATAGAGTAAGATCAAGGCTGAAACCCCTAAGCCTAAATACGCAAAAAGCCCCCCATGATAGCATTTCACAAAAAAAAGCCAGCAGATCAGCGCTGCAAGGTGTGAGAACCTTGAGAGATTCAAGCACCATTTTTCCCCTAATTGACTAGGAATGGAAAACAAGCCCCTTTCTTTATCAAACTCCATATCCTGTAAAGAATAAAGCAAATCAAACCCAGCCACCCATAACATCACCCCTAAAGCCAAAAAGACATTCCATAAAGGGATCGCTCCTAAAACCGCCACGCTTCCTGCAATGGGAGCCAAACCCAAAGCCAAACCCACGACAAAATGCGCCAAAGAAGAAAAGCGCTTGAAATACGAATACCCCCCCAAAATGATTAAAAAAGGTAACGAAAGCTTGAACGCTAAAGGGTTAATAAAATAGCTCACCCCCACGAATAAAAGAGCGTTTAAAACGCTAAAAATGACCATGCCTTTAACGCTGATCCTGCCATCCACGCTCGGGCGGTTTTTGGTCCTTGGGTTATCCTTATCAATATCCCTATCCACCAAGCGGTTAAACCCCATAGCGAAGTTTCTCGCCCCTAATAAGGCTAAAAAACAAAGGATTAGGGTTTCTAAGTCAAAAAAGAGCGTTTGATTTTTTTGATAGGAGCTTATGACCATAGCCATGAGTAAAAACATGCTAGAAAATATCGTATGCTCCAAAGCGACCAATTCGCCTAAAGCTTTGATTTGGTGCGTGATTTTTTTAAGCAATTATTTGATCCCTAATAAAATGACTTTTCTAACCTACAATTAAGCTAGGCATTATAATATATTGATAGCAACAATACAAGAAAAAGCCTGTGCTTAAAACGTTCATGCTTAAATAAACTTTAAAAGAACGCGCGCTTAGAATCGTTAAAAATAAATGCGTCCCTAAAAGCCATAAGGGTGAAGAAACCGAAATCGTGGGGATTGTTAAAGGCATGCTTAAAAAATGATCCAACAAAGACCCCAAACCCACCGCATGCAAGAACAAACTCAAAGGGAAAAACACGATAAAAATCAAGCCTAAAGGAATGCTAAAGAGCTGGTAGGGCGAAAACATAGGGAAAAAGGCATGCGCAATAATGAGCATGTTCAAAAACACCAGCACGCTTAAGCTTATGACTTGAAACGATCGCATTAAAAAAGAAGAATTTTTAAAAAAAATTTGAGTGTGTTTTAAAAACAAGAAGATATACCACACCCCACAAACAGAAAGCAAAAACCCCACACTAAAAAGCAATTTAGGGAGTAACGCTATGGCGATACAGCACGCTAAAATCAAAAGTTTAAAACTCAAAAGCCTTACCCCAAAAAAGCATGCCAAAAACCCTAATAAGCCCATTAAAAACGCCCTGAAAAAAGAGGGTAAAAAATCTAATAGCAATAAATACCCTAGCAAAAAAACCCACACCAAAACCCCTATATCATAAAAAGCGTTCCTATAAGGGAAATAGCGTTTTTGTAAGGGAGTATAAAAAAGAGAGAAAAGAAAATACACACTCATGCTTAAAATCCCTAAATGAAACCCGCTAATGGCTAGTAAGTGGTTGATCCCTAGCGCGTTGGCTTTATCTCTTAAATCCTTATTCAAGCTATCCCCTATGAATAACGCTCGATACAAATTACCCACTAAAGCGCTTGAATGAGCGCTGTCAATGAAATGGCGCAAATGCGATTTGAAATCTTGTTTTCGTGTTAAAGAAAAAGAATAAGTTTGAAAAAAGCATGATTTTAGAGACTCTAAGAACGAGCAAGGCTTGATCTTGCCAAAAAATTGCGCGTGGCGGTATTGGAGATTTTTTAAAGGCTCTTTAATGGTGGTGTAAAAGATCATGCCCTTTGATTGGAGCTTTAAGACAAAATAGGTTTTTTGATCTTTAGTTTTAGGGTATTGCAACAAGATTTGAGCGTTCAGGCTTGTAGGTTTTGAAAAATCAAGCTTTTGGTAATTCAAGTATTCTAAATAAAGGTTGATCGCCAACAAAAGGCTTAAAAACACCCCACACCATAAGTATTCTTTGGGGGTTGAAAGAAGTTCAAACGCCCCCTGAAAAGTTTTATCTTTCAAGTTGTAACTATATCATAATCCACTTTAGTTTCTTGTCCCTCTTCTAAATGAGAATCTATGGGCATGTCTTCATAGCGCGTGAAAGGAGCGTTAAAGCGCGTATAAACCGTTCCTGTAGCCCCATTCCTGTTTTTAGCCACGATGATTTCAGCCTCTTCAATACTGCCATTTTGCTTGTGGATACGCCTTTCTTCATTCACTTTTAGGTGCAACTCTTGCGCCTCTTCAATCTTGCCTTCTTTTTTGAGCTTGTCTATTTTGTTGTCTTCAGCCCTCATTTGATAGATATAGCCTCTATATAAAAATAAAACAATATCAGCGTCCTGTTCAATCCCCCCGCTGTCTTTAATATCCGAAAGAATGGGCCGTTTATCGTCTCGGTTTTCCAGGCTGCGGTTGAGTTGCACTAACGCTATGATAGGGATTTCTAATTCTCTGGCTAAAGTTTTAAGCTCCCTTGAAATTTCAGCGATTTGCTCATGGCGCTCTTTAGTGGCTTTACTCCCTGACATGAGTTGCAAATAGTCAATAAAAGCGATACCCAATTCCTTGTGTTGGGATTTAAGCTTTCGCAGTTGCAAGCGGATTTGCTCTATCCTCACATAGCTTTTATCGTAGAAAAAGAGTTTTTTTTGCGAAAGGTGATCGTAGCATTTGGCTAAATTTTCCCATTGATCATCATCAAGCCTCCCGCTCTCTAAATCATGCATGTTAATAGAAGTGAGATCCGATAACGCCCTTAAAGCGAGTTGCTCTGCGGACATTTCTAAACTAAAAACCGCTACCCCCCTATCGTCATTGAGCGCAGCTAAGACCATGTTCATCATCAAACTGGTTTTACCCATAGACGGCCTTGCCCCTATAATGACTAAACTCCCCTTATTAAAACCGCTCGTATAATTATCCAACTGGACAAATCCAGTCGGTATGCCAGTAACTTCCAAACTCCCCTTTCTTTGGTTTTCCGTAATAAGATCCATTGCGCTTTCAAGCACTTCTTTAATGCTCCTAAAGCCCTCTATGGTGCTGCCATTCAATAACGCATAGACTTCTCGCTCCACAGCACCTAAAATATCGCTGGATTTTTGCGCGCTTTCTAGGGCTTGCTCTCTGATGGTGTTAGCCAAGCCAAAAAGTTTTCGTTTAATGGAAGCGTTTTTAATCTCTTCCACATAGGCTTCAATATTATCTATGGGGCTTGCCGCAAAAATAGCGACTAGATCTTCTTCTTTGATTTGCTTGTCTTTAGGCATTTTTTGGCGGATAAAGTTCTCATCAATGGGGCAATCTTCTTCATGCAGTTTTAAAGCGATTTCAAAAAACAAGCCGTTAGGCGGGTAGTAAAAATCGCTAGGCTCTAAAACGCTATGGACCTCTTCAATCTTATGATTGGCCAACACAATGCCTGAAAGCACGATCCTTTCAATGTTTTGCAATTGCTGCAAATGCTTTAAATGATCCATTTTTATCCTTTTATAATCGTTTGATCTTTTCTATCAAATCTAGGGGCGTTAAAGCGTAATTGTTCTTAAATTCTAAACCCGCTAGGGCGTGCGCTAGGCTTGCGTTAATAGCGGCGTCTAAAGGCGTATAGTTTTGAGAAAGCAAGCTTACAATCAGTCCCGCTAACACATCGCCACTCCCAGCCTTAGCCAAAGCCACGCTCCCTAAAGTGTTGATAAAAGTTCGCCCTTGATGAGCGATTAGGGTATTAGCCCCTTTTAAAAGCAAAACCACCTTGGGGTATTTTTGAGAAAAATCCCTTGCGATTTCTAGCTTATTGTCTAATAATTCTAGCATGCTTATGTTGATCCCCACTGATTTTAACAACGATAAAAACTCTTTAGGGTGAGGGGTTAAGATCACTTCTTTTTCTAAGGCTTGCAACACCTCTTTATGATAAAAAACGCCCGCATCTAAAACGCATGGGGCTAATTCAAGCCACTTCTTAAAATCCTTTGGAATATTTTCTAACCCCATGCCAAGAGCGAACGCACTTAAGGGGTTAGGGAAATTTTCACAAAAAACCAATTCTAAAGGCTTGTTATTAGAAGTTATCTCGCATTCTAACGCTTGGATACTCACCACTCCAGATCCAAAACTTAACGCACTTATTGCGCTCAATAACCCCGCCCCACTATGCTTGCCTAAAAGAACATGCGCATGCCCGTAATCGCCTTTATGAGTGTTTTTTTTATCCCTTAAGGGCAGTTTGAGATCGCTTTTTTCCAGTAAAAAAGTGTCTGTTGGGATCTCATAGGTTTGATTAAAAACCCCCAAATGCCCCACTTTCAATTCCCCCACATAGTCTTTAGCCCTATCGCTTAATAAGCATGACTTGATAGCGCCCATGCTGATAGTCAAATCCGCTTTAAACGCTCCCTTATCCACCCTGCCTTTAGAATCGATCCCGCTAGGAATGTCGCAAGCGATTTTAAAGCGCGCTTTTTGAGAAAGGCTTTCAAAGTTTAAAAACGGCTCTAATCCGCCTTTAAAAGCACTCCCTACCACGCAATCTATTAACACATCGCATTCTAAATTTTGATTAAGGGCGTTTTCTTCGTATGTTTTGATGGTTACCCCTGCTTTTTTAGCCCTTTCTTTTTGCAATTGGCACATGGGGCTTTTGGCTAATTTCATTTCAAAGACCAGCACTCTAAAACGCCCTATTAAACGCCTGGCTAGAGCATAGCCATCGCCTCCGTTATCCCCGCTCCCACAAAGGATAATGACTTTAGCACCCAAAGAAGCGTTTTGTAAAACCGCCCTTTCTAAAGCCATAGCGGCGTTTTCCATTAAAATGTCTTCGCTTAAAAACAATTCTTCAAGCGCCCTTTTGTCTAGGGCATTCACTTTTTCATACACTGAAAGCATCTTTATCCTTGAAAATGAATACAAAACGAATTTTCATAAAACGTTCCTTTTAAAGAGGGTTCGCTATGAATTTCTAAACGCATTTTATACTTTTCACACACTTTTTTCACTAAATCTAACCCTATACCATAACCCAACACGCTAGAATTGAAACGCGCGTAACGAACGCTTAATTCTTTAATCTTGTCTTTAGGGATTTCATACCCTAAATTTTTCACTTTCAAAAACTCGCATGTTAGCTCTATGTGGATATACCCATGCATGACGCTGTATTTGATCGCATTCATGAGCAAATTGCTATAAAGCGAAAGGAAATCCTGCTCTTTAGCCTTAAACGCCACCTCTACTAGATCGCTTTTAAATTCCAGCTTGTGGTAGTCTATCATCTCGCTAAAAAGCGTATTTTCTTTAATAATCAGGGCTTTTAAGTCTAAAAGCACAAAAGACTCGCGCTCAATGTCTTGCATCACCAAATAAGAGAGCGAGCGGTATAAAAAACTCATGCGCTGGATAGCGATTTTAATGCGGCGGTGTTGTTGGTTGTCTTCTAAGGTTTTTAAAGACAAGACTAAAGCGCTCATGGGGGTGTTTAATTCATGCGTGGTGTTTTTTAAAAAATGATCGATGCGCGTGATTTCATTCCTAATGGGCTTTAAAAACAAACGCCCCAAAAACACAGAAACCCCTATCACGCATAAAAACGCTATGACAAACACTAAAACAATGTTACGATACAAAGAAGAAAAATGAAGGGGTTTAGAATTTTTAAAAAGCATTTTAGCCACGCCTAAATGGGCGAAAGTTTCATCGCTAAACAGGTAATACTCCCCCTTAAAATTAAAAAAGCCCGCTTCTTTATGGGTTTTGATCAAATCCGCGCTTTCAGGGATATTGGAGTATAAAACACGCTTTTTACTATCAAAAAGCGCTATGGAAGCGTCTTTATAGCGTGAGATTAGAGCGTTTAAAGCGTTGTGGTAATCCCCATGCGTTTGCATGTGCAAGGCAACCACTTCACTAGCGATCTTAGAAGCCATTTTATCCATGTCCATGCGTATCATTTTGATTTTTTCGTTTTTTTCATAGTTAAACGCTAAAACGCTAATCACTAGCATTAACACAAACGAAGAGCCTAAATAAGTCCCTAAAAAGAGCTTGAGGGATTTTTTTTCATAGTGGGTTAAAGCGATAGCCCACCCCCTTATGCGTTTCTATGCAATTTTTACCCAAAAGCTTGCGCAACACCTTAATGTAAGTGCGCAAGGTGGAATCATCAATAGCCTGCTCCCATAAGTTATTTTCTAACGCTTGAGAGCTAATGATTTGCCCTTTATGCTCTAAAAAGTATTCTAAAAGTTGGGCGGTTTTGGGCGGCAAGATCTCTTTTTTGCCCCTAACACTCAAGCAATTTTGGTGGTAAAAAATGTTAGGCATGATTTCTATGGGATCGTCATTGAAAAACCTTTTAATGCGCACTTCCAATTCGTCCAAATCAAAAGGCTTTTTCAAATAATCGCTCGCACCTAAATTAAAGGCGTTTTTTAAGGTAGCGTTATCCTGTAAGGCGGTGATAAAAATCACAGGCGTAGAGATTAAAAAATCGTTTTTGATGCGCTTGAACAATTCCAAACTATTCATTTCAGGCACTTGCACGTCTAAAAGCAAGAGGTTAAAACGCTCAACAGAGAGCCTTTCATAAGCCTCTTTCCCGTTAAAAGCGCAAAATACTTCATAGCCCAAATGCTCTAAAAATTCCTTGATACTCTCGCTCAAAAGGTAATCGTCTTCTAGTAAAAAAATCTTTTTTTGCATGGGGGTATTGTAGCGCTAATTCTATAGCCTTTATACCAAAAGCGGTTATGAAAAACGCTCCCTTAAAAAAGACACCGCTTTATTTTATCAGCCGTTTTTAGAATGCAATAAATCTTTATTGTATTCCAGCATGACATTTTGTAAATCAAGTTTATATAACACATTTTCAATGTAAGTAAAATAAAGGCTTTCTTGTTCTTCTTTTAAGCCTTTAGATAAAATCACATCGCAATTTTCAAAATACAAACAAATATGTTTATTTTGCGTTTGAGATATCTTCGCATGGTTAAAAGCGTCAATATAGATTAAATTTTCCCATTTATCCAAAAGATCAAACTCTTCTATAGAGCGAGCCAAACATAAAGGCACAATATGGTGCAACTCAAAACCCTTTTCTTTTTTAACGCCATGTTTTTCAAAATAAAGGGCTTTTTCTTTAATGGAGCGTTTGAGCTTTTTATCGTTTTGTTTGTTTTCTTCATTGAGCGTTTTTAAAATAAGCCTCTCTTTATTGGTTTCAAAAAACACGCTTTGTTCTAGCAAGCTAAAAATTTGTTGGGCTTGATTTTTCCAATTATGATAGTCTCTCTTGTCTAACTTGTTCCCGTTAAAATGGTTAGGGTTGCAATAGTCTTGCACTAACTCTTTTAATTTTTCTTTTTGGATACGGCTTAAACTCCTATACTCTCTAACATATTCTATAATTTCACTTCTAGTAAAATTTTCAATATTTAAAAACGTAACAAAAAACATCACTTCTTCAATGTCTAAATAATGATTGTCAAGCTCTATCATCACCTCTCTGCATTCTGCCCCAAAACCCTGTAAAAGATTTTCTAAAGCTTGCGTGTAACAAAAATTTTTTCTTAACAAATCCTGCGCGTTTAAAAATTCTATAGCTAAGGGAGTTAAACTGATATATTTAATATTGCTTTGGATGTAGGGGTTTGTAGGTTCCTTATTTTTATTGTAGCGTTCAATCAACCCCATTCTGTGCATATCTACAAAAAGATTTTTTCTCAAGCTATCTTGAGTTACCTGATTCTTTTTTCTTAAATTATCTTGAGGCATTTCAGAGATATTATCAACCACTTTTGCATAAACCTCTTCGCCTATGATATTGCTAGGGCGTTTGCTCATATCGGTGGTGCGGATTTGTAAAAAATCCTCTCCCACTTCATTAAAAATAGCTTGAATAATGGTTTTAATTTTATTTTGATCGTAACGATTGTGTTGGGACAAGTGTAAGCCCCTATAATCAGAGCTTTTTATGCGATTAGCTAAGAATTTCAAACACTCTTTACTAGGATCAAGCTGTGTGATTTCTAGCAAAATTTTTTCTAATTTTGGCATGTTAAATATCCTTTTTTATTTGTATTCATTATACCTAAACATTTCTAAACTCTCATGCACATATTCAGCATGGGTTTCACACCCTATAAAATTACGCCCCAAACTTTTAGCCACTAAGCTAATCATGCCACTGCCGCTAAACAAATCTAAAATCAAATCGTTTTCATTAGAGCTAGCCTTTATCATGCGCTCAATGAGCGCTTTAGGTTTAATGCTAGGGTGTTTTGGCTTAAGGATTTTACCATTCTCTTTTTCAACATGCCTTTGTGAAGTGATTTCCCATACATCAAGGCATAATTTGCCCTTAGGGTTAGGGAACCAGCGTTTGTTGTTTTTTAAAATCCCCTTACTTTGAGCATGTTTGATGCGTTCGGTGGATTCATAAGCGGTGCGGACTTCATCGGCATTAAAGGTGTAGTTTTTCTTGTGCATGCTATAAAATAAAATGCTTTCTTGCGCGTGGTTATAACGCTTTTTGGCGTTGGCAAACCCATCTTTTTTAACCCAAGTGATAAAATTTAAAAAATGCGCTTTTTTATGGCGCAAATACGCTAAAAATAAAGCGCAATTAAAGGGGGTATTAAAAATATAAAAACTCCCCGTATCTTTGATTTTGGGTAGCACTTTATCAATCCAAGCGTAAGAAAATGTTAAAAACTCTTCATCATTTTTAAAACTATCCCATGAAGCAATTTTAAGATTGTAGGGGGGATCAATAATGGCTAAATCAACGCTTTTATCTTCTAATTTGTCTAAAAATGTGAAAACATCTTCTATATAAATCTTATTCAAAATCAAACAAGTTTCCTAATTTTTGCTCAATCAAGGGCTTATAATTTTCATAGAGTTCATAACCTATAAAATTTCTTTTTAAAAGCTTTGCTTCTCTTAAGGTTGTCCCGCTCCCGCTAAATGGATCTAGAACCACATCGCCCACGCAACTATACAATCTAATCAAACGCCTTGCTAATTCAGCCGGCATTAAAGCCGCATGCTTACCAAAAGCAATATCGTTTTTATTAGGGATTGGGATTTCCCAAATTTGTTTGGTAAATTCCACCCATTCCTCTTGAGTCAATTGGCTTTGTTCTTTTTGCTCCTCTGTGGGTTGTTTGGGTTTGCCGTCTTTGACAAACACGCCGATAAATTCTATAGTATTTTGCGCATAAAAATTTCTAGGATAAGGGTAGCTCCCAAACATCAATCTTTTAGTAGGATTGGTGCGTTTCCAAATATAGACATCCAGTAAGAACATTTTAGGCTTGTTTTCTAGCGTATTGTTTAAATCATGCAAAATGGAGTGTTGAATATCAGCATGCAAATCAAAAATATGGCGGTTATAGTGCGTGTTTAAAACCTTTTTAAGCATGGGCATTAAAGGCACATTGATGCATAGCTTACCATTGGGTTTTAACGCTCTGTAGCACTCAAGCCAAACTTTTAAAAGACCTAAAAGATAATCTTCATATTTTTCTAACGCCCCTAAATCTTCAACATGTTGGGCTGAATGCTGTAAATCTTGTGTGCCATTTTTCGTGTAATCTTTGATGTTGAAATAAGGCGGGCTTGTGATGATCAAATCCACGCTATTATCTGGCACTTCATTCATGTTGGTGCTGCTATGATAAAACACTTTATTGATATTCAATCTTATTTTTACCTTTTATTCAACTTCAACGGGTTTCACAGAGATAATTTTACAATGAAATGGGGGTATTTTAAAAAATGAGTCAGTCAAAGCAATCTAAATTTTCAACAAGCCAAACGCCTTAACGCTCTCGCTTAAAAGGTAATCGTCTTCTAGTAAAAAAATCTTTTTTTGCATGGGGGTATTGTAGCGCTTAATGGGTGGGCTTTGTTATAATACTTTCCATATTTTTAAGGAGCGTGATAATGAAAACGAACGAGGTGCAATTTTATGAAGTTTTAGAAAACCTTTTCATAGGCGTTAAGATTGAAGACCAGCCAGAAAGCCTTTTAGATTCTAGCCCTAGAGCCATCAAAAGTGGCATGATCAACCTCATGAAAGCTAAAAGCCAGTATTACCACCATAAAAAACAAGAATTAAAAAAACTCATTGATTCAAAATGCCAAGATAACAACGATCTCAAAGAAGAATTGTTTGACAAACTCTATAGCTTTTTCAAGCGTTATTTCAGCACTAATGGAGGGATTTATTTCAACGACACGCCCCTTTATGATAACCTTTATACCAAAAGCGATTATGAAAAATGCTCCCTTAAAAAAGACACCGCCTTATTTTATAAAACTAAAGATCTTTATTATGTGAAAAGCGAAACGATCTATAAGGATTTTTGCTTTGAATTAGAGGGCATTCTTTTTAACTTTGACACTTCTTTACTAGAAAGCAAAAAGTATAATGAAAAAGTGGATTTAGTCTTTGATTTAAAAAGTATAGTAAAAGATATAGACACAAAAACTAACACCCTAAACTTTAGCGTTACGCTCAGCAGCAAGGGGACTCAAACAAAAACGAATGAAATCCTAAAAAAATGTTTCAATCAAGGCGTCAAACTTGATGAAGAAGCGCTAAAAAAAGCGTTTGCCAAATTCAAAAAGCAAGGCAGCATGGATTATTTCATCCATAAAAACGCGCAAGGGTTTTTAAAAGAGCAATTGGATTTGTATTTGTTTGAATACCTTTTTAAAGAAATGACTACATTTGATGCTAAACGCCTTAATGAGATTAACACCATTAAGGAAGTGGCTTTAGAAGTGGTTTCATTAGTGAGCGAATTTGAAAACGAACTCTGTAAGATTTGGAACAAACCTCGTTTTGTATTAAACTCGCATTTCATCGTGAGCCTAGATCAATTAAAAGCTAAAAACTACGATTTAAACAAAATCACAAACCACCCAAACTACCCCAAACAAGTTAAAGAATGGCAAGACTTGAATTTAAAAATTACAGACAATCTTTTAGAAAATGAGTTCTTGCCCCTAGACACGATTTATTTTAAAGATTTAGAAGAAGAGGTTAAAAGCTTATTCAATGAAGATGAAATCAACGGCACGCTCATTAAAAGCGAAAACTACCAAGCCCTAAACTCCCTTAAAAACCGCTATAAAGAAGCCATTGATTGCATTTATATTGATCCGCCTTACAACACGCAAAACAATGAATTTGTTTATGCGGATAATTTCAAACGCTCCAGCTGGCTGGCTATGATGGAAAACCGCCTAGAGCTTGCGCATGCCTTATTGAATGATAAAGGCGTGATGTTTGTGAGCATTGATGACAACGAACAGGCTTATTGTAAAACGCTCATGGACGAAGTCTTTAATGGGGGGGGGGTGATAACTTTGTAGCGAGTATTAGTTGGAAACAATTTCATTCAGTTAAAAATGATGCTGCTAATTTTTCAAAAAATATTGAATACATACTATGTTATTGTAAAAATTTTTCTAAAAACCTTATTAGTAATGAGCCGTTTGATAAATCAAATTCGTATAAATTAAAAGATGAAAATGGTTTTTACAAATTAGATCCTGTGTGGGCAAAAAGCGGTAATAATTTTAGCCCTTATACTTTTCTAAATGGTAAAACTTGGTCTCCCCCTAGCGGGACTTTTTGGCGTTATTCAATAGGCACATTAAAAGATATGGAACAAAATAATAGAATAGTTTTTAATGGTAAAAATCCTATGGCTAAACGCTATCTTTCAGAAGTGGCCGAAGGTAGAAAATCTTCAACTTTTTGGGACGGATCAGAAGTTGGTTATAATCTTAATGGAGATGCTGAAATAAAGCAACTATTTAATGGAAATAAAGTTTTTAATAACCCCAAACCTGAAGCCCTACTCAAACGCATTATAGAAATCTCTACCCAAGAAAACGATCTCGTGTTAGACTTTTTTGCTGGGAGCGGGACGACTTGCGCGGTGGCGCACAAAATGAAAAGGAAGTATATCGGTATTGAAATGGGGGAGCATTTTGATAGCGTGATTTTGCCGCGCCTTAAAAAGGTTATAGGCGGTTTTAAAAGCGGTGCGGCTAAAGAATTTGATGGGGGTGGGGTAGTCAAAGTTTATGAATTGGAAAGCTATGAAGAGATTTTAAGAAAAATCAAGTATGAAGACAATGACAAATCTCTAGCGTATGATGAACAATACAGCGATTTAGTGGAATGCAAAAACGAATCTTACACGCTCAATATAGAAGCGCTAGAAAACATGGGCGTGGATATTAAAGAGACTTTAGAAAATTTATGGGGGTTGAAAGTGGAGTTTTTCAATGAAAAGGTGGTGAAGTTTAAAGGGAATGATAAAGAAGTAGAGATTTTAAAAGCCTTAAAAGAAGCGCTCATTTGGTAAGGAGAAAATCATGGCAAAGAAAAAAGATTTAACCACCGATAATGAAATTTTTGTCGCTCAAAAACTCGCTGAAGAGGAATTGAACGCTAACGAGATTAACGAGCCGTTAGAAATGCTAGACTTTAAAAGCTTTGATAGCGATAAAGAGCTTTTAGATTACCAACAGCAAGCTTTGATCAACGCTTTTAGAGTGCTTGTCGCTTATTTTAGGGATTTCAAAGAAAATAAAAAAGAATTTTACGCATTTTATCAAAAACATTATTCATTCGCTAATTGCGATTTCGCTAAAAAGAAACTCAATCCTTTGTTAAAGAGCCATTTTAAGGTGGAAAATCATTGCGTGAGTTTTGAAAATTTTATCAACCGCCTAGCCTTTTACATGGCCACAGGGAGCGGTAAAACGATCGTCATTATCAAACTGGTAGAGCTTTTAAGCGTGGCTATGGGAATGGGTTTAATCCCTAAGAAAAATATCATGTTTTTTAGCGCCAATGAAAATTTGATCAAGCAATTTGAAAAAGAAATTGAAAAATACAACCGGGGTAAGGACTTTTCCAAACAAATTGATTTCAAAAACCTTAAAGAGATTACCCATAAAGATTTCCATCGCGCTCCAAAAGATTTTTTTGAAAAAATCGCTCTTTTTTATTACCGCGCGGATTTGATGAATGATGAAGAAAGCAAGGAAAACCTTTTAAATTATAAGGATTATTGGGATAATGGGGAAAATTATGTGATTTTAGATGAAGCGCACAAGGGGAACAAGTCTGAGAGCAAAAGACAGGCTATCTTTAGTCTGCTGTCTTTAAAAGGGTTTTTATTCAATTTCAGCGCCACTTTCACCGAAGAGAGCGATCTCATCACTGCGGTGTATAATTTGAGCGTGGGCGAGTGGGTGAAACTTGGCTATGGTAAAGAGTCTGTTTTATTGAAGAAAAACAACTTAAACGCTTTTAAGGAATTGAAAGATTTAAACGACAGGGAAAAAGAGATCGCTCTTTTAAAGGCGTTATTGCTTTTAGGCATGCAAAAACGCTATAAAGTAGAAAGCTATTTTTACGACCCTTTAATGCTCGTGTTCACGCATTCTGTGAATGTTAAAAACAGCGATGCGGAAATCTTTTTTAAAACTTTAGCGCGCGTGATTGAAAACGACGATGGAAGCGATTTTTTAAAGGCTAAAGACGATTTATTAGAGGAATTAAAGAATCCGGAATTTCTTTTTAGCGATGATAAAAATAAAGACTATAAGATTAAGGTTTTTAAAGAGGGTTTAAACGATATGGATTTTAAAGGCTTAAAAGAAGAAGTTTTTTATGCCAGTAATGGGCATATTGAAGTCATTATTAACCCTAAAAACAACCAAGAAATCGCTTTCAAGCTCAACACAAGCGATAAAGTCTTTTGCTTGATTAGAATAGGCGATATTACCGAATGGATTTGTGAAAAATTAAAGAGCGTGAAGGTGGTGAGTAAGAATTTGAGCTTTAAAGAAGAGAGCTATTTCAGCCAGATTGATAAAAGCAGTATCAATATTTTAGTGGGGTCTCGCGCTTTTGACACCGGCTGGGATAGCACAAGACCTAGCGTGATTTTATTTTTAAATATAGGGCTTGATGATGACGCTAAAAAGCTGGTGAAACAATCTTTTGGCAGGGGCGTAAGGATTGAAAGCGTCAAAAACCAACGCCAAAGGTTAGCGTATTTAGACATAGATGAGGCCATTAAAAAAGACTTGAAACCAAACGCTGCAATGTTGGAAACGCTTTTTGTGATACCCACCAACCATGCAAGCCTTGAAGCGATTTTAAAGTTCCAAAAAGAGAGCGAAAATGGGGGCGAGAATAGAGGTTCTTGGCGTGAAATCAAATTAGAAAAAACGCCTATAAAACACGCATTATTCGTGCCTTGCTACCGAAAAGAACAAACCAACGCTCTTAAAATTTCTCCAAGCGCTTCGTTTAAAATGAGCAAAAAAAATTTTAAGGATTTAAAAGAGTATTTTCATTTAATGAGTGAAAAGCATTTTATTTTAAAGCATGAAATTTATAGCCCTAAAGATTACACGCTGTTAAAAGACATGATACAAAAAGAGCATTTTAAAAAGGTACCAACTTGGCATTATAAAGATTTAGACTACATGATTTCTGAAATTAAAGGCAAGCTATACCCTAATCAAAAAGTGCCTAAAGACGAGTTTAACGCCCTAGATAATGAGAAAATCGTGCATTTTAAAAGGATTAAAGTTAAGGCGGATAAAAAAGAAAAATTGATTCAAACCATCCAAGAAGTGAAAGAGTATGCGCCTTTGGATAAAGAAACTTTAAGAAAAAAAAACGCGCAAGGCGAGATCGATCCTTATGATACAGAAAAACACAAACAAGACAAAACATTCAAAGTTGATGATGCCGAGCTGTTAAAACTCAAAGAGCATTACTACACCCCACTCATTAAAGCCAAAAACTGCGATTGGCTTAAGCATGTGGTTAAAGTAAAGAGCGAGAGCGATTTTTTAGAAGAGTTGTTAAAGATTACAGAAATGCTGCAAGAAAACTATGATTTTTGGGCGTTCAGCAAGATTGATGAATCTTTAGACAATTTGTTTATCCCTTATATAGACAACGCTGCAGAAAGGCGCTTTTTCCCTGATTTTATCTTTTGGTTGCAAAAAGGCGGCACGCAGATCATTTGCTTCATTGATCCTAAAGGGACTAAAATTGCTGAATACCAAAATAAGGCAGACGCGTATAAACTTTTTAAAGATAAAATTTTTAACCCTAAAGACGATCCCAATCTCAAAATCAAAGTGGTTTTAAAATTTTATGGAAATAAGGATGATGTGGGGGAGCGTTATAGAGATGATTGGATCAAAGAAGGGGAATTAAAAGATTTTTTTCTAAAACAATTAGCCTAATTTTATTGAAAGGGGTTAAAAATGCGCTTGAATTAGCCTTGAATAGAGCGCTAGTTTTTCACATCGCTTAAAAACACATGCCTTAAAAGTTTGGCTTCGCTTAAAAAAGCGTTTTTCAACACCGCGCTTTTATAAGTGTAATGATCTTCAATGCTTGAAACTTCACCCACAAACACCCCCGCTCCAAAAATCCCATCTAGCCCGCTCGTTAGCACTTGATCGCCTATGTTGATTTCAGCACTTGGGACAATAAAATCCACGATTAATTCTTGCTTGAAATTAGATCCTATAAAGCCTAACACTTGATTTTTGCCTACCATCACGCTATAAGCGCACCGCTTGTGGGCGTTCAAAAACCCGTTCAAGCGCCCTTTTTCTAACACCGCAATGCCTATGGCTTGATTGTGAGAAACAAGGCCATAAATCTTATTTTCTTCTAAATTCACAATAGGGTTGAGAGAGACGCTGTGCGTGTCTTCTAAACTGATGAATGAAGTCATAAAAGTAGGGGTATAAGTCATTTTTGGATTTTCCAAAGGATAGACGCTATTCAAACGCTCTTTCAAATCGGCGTTTTCTAGTTTTAAAGCTTCTAAAATCAAGCGTTCTTTTTGAAACTCCTTAATGTTTTGGGCTTGAAAAAAATACGCTTGAATGTTGTCTGCTAAGCTGTTTTTCGCGCTCATCAAGGCGTTTTTAACCCTATCGCTGATATAAGAAGAGCTGCCTTTAATGTCTAAAAAATAAAAAATAAGAAAAATCCCTAAAAGCCAAAGGAATTTAAAATAAAAACGCATGCATTATTCACTAAAACCCACACGGCTGAGTAAATCCAAATCTTGTATGGCTTCCCCTGTGCCTTTGGCTACCGCCAATAAAGGCTCATCGCCCACATACACAGGGAGTTTAACCATATCGCTTAAATACTTGTCTAATCCTTTAATCAAAGCCCCACCGCCGGTAAGCACCACGCCATTTTGCACAATGTCTCTCGCTAAATCCGGTTTCACCTCTTCAAGCACGCTCCTTAAAGCGCTAGAGATTTCCCTCACCTGATCTTTAATGGCTTCAAACACATCATCAGAGCTTAATTCAATCGTGTGCAACAGCCCGCTCACTTGATCCCTCCCTGACACTTCCATTGTGAGAGGCGGATCTAGTTTGATCGCGCAACCGATTTCAATCTTAATCTCTTCGCCGGTGCGCTCCCCTATCAATAAATTGAATTTCTTGCGGATGTATTCCACGATGCTTTGATCCAATTTATCTCCGGCCACTCTAATGCTTTTAGAAATGACTAACCCCCCAAGACTGATCACGCCAATTTCAGTCGTGCCGCCGCCAATATCCACAATCAAACTCCCTTGCGGCTCTTTCACGGGTAAGCCCGCTCCAATCGCTGCTGCCATAGGCTCTTCAATCAAAAAGACTTCTCTAGCCCCCGCGCTTAAAGCGCTCTCTTTAACCGCATTCCTTTCCACGCTTGTCAACCCATAAGGCACGCACACCATGATGCGCGGGCGGATCCATGTTTTTCGTTTGTGCGCTTTTTCAATAAAGTAACGGATCATTTTAGCGGTAATGTCATAATCGGCAATCACGCCATCTTTCATGGGGCGAATCGCTCTGATGCTGTTAGGGGTTTTGCCTAGCATTTCCTTAGCCTCGCTCCCCACTGCCAAAATATCATAAGCTTTAGAATCAAACAATCCCATGCGCACCGCCACAATAGAAGGCTCATTGATAATAATGCCCTGCCCTTTGACCAACACGATCGTGTTAGCCGTGCCTAAATCTATGGCAATATCATGCGAAAACAAACCGATCAATTTGCTAAAAATCATGCCCTTTCTAATCCTTTATCGTTAAATTTATAAGCGTGTCCCTTAAGGAAGAATTTTAGAATGCGTTTTAGCAATGATCAAAGGTTCAGCCTGTTTTAAAACACAATCTTTAGTGATACGCACTTCCGATCCCTTAAGCTTGGGTAAATCAAACATAATATCCAAACAAAAATCTTCAATGATCGCCCTTAGGCCCCTAGCCCCGGTTTTTCGCTCTAAAGCGAGTTGAGCGATCTCTTTAATCGCTTCTTCTTCAAAGATCAAATCCACTTCATCCATTTTGAAAAGTTGCTGGTATTGCTTGATGAGGGCGTTTTTAGGTTTTTGTAAAATATCCACCATCGCTTCTAAACTGATGCTATCTAGCGTGCTTAAAACCGGCAAACGGCCGATAAGCTCAGGGATAAGCCCATAAGTTACCAAATCATGGGTTTGGACTAAATGCAAGATCGCTTCTTGCTCTTTTTTGCTCATCTTTTCTTGAGTGAAACCCAACACATTCTGCGTGGTGCGTTTTTTAATGATTTCAGCTAACCCGTCAAACGCTCCAGCGCAAATGAATAAAATATCGCTCGTGTCAATTTGAATGAAATTGCCCTCAGGGTGTTTTCTGCCACCTTTGGGAGGGATATTCACTAAAGAGCCTTCAACGATTTTTAACAACGCTTGCTGAACGCCCTCGCCAGAAACGTCTCTAGTGATGGAGCGGTTTTCTGACAAACGACTGATTTTATCAATCTCGTCAATAAACACAATGCCTTTTTGGGCTTTTTGGACATTCCAATCGCTCGCTTGCAACAATCTTGTGAGGATATTTTCCACGTCTTCGCCCACATAACCCGCTTCAGTCAAGCTAGTCGCATCGCTAATGGCGATAGGAATATCCAAATGCTTAGCGAGAGTTTGCGCCATTAAAGTTTTGCCCGATCCTGTAGGGCCGATCAATAAAATATTAGACTTGCTCAACTCCACTTCTTCTAAATGCTCCAACTCCACATTGCTGTCTTGGTTGTCTTGTTTTTTGAGTTTTTCTTTAAAAGATAAGCGTTTGTAATGGTTATACACGGCTACGGAAAAAACCTTTTTGGCCTGCTCTTGGCCTATCACATAATTGTCTAAAACCGCCTTAAGTTCTTTAGGGGCTGGAATATGAGAGAGCAAAAACTCTTCTTCATAAGCGCTGGATTCCATTCGTCTCAATCGGTCTCTTTTGAGCGCTAATAAAGAATCCATTCTGTCGTATTTGTGCAATTCCCCATGCATCACATCTATACAATATTCGCACACGCACACGTCTTTATTGAGATTGCTCGCAAAAATAATGCGGCGTTTTTTGGGATCTCTGGATTCTGGTTTTTTGCAAAAACTGCAATAAAGCGTTTCGTTCATGTTATTCCTCTTGTTTTTCTTCGCTAGAATATTCGCTTGACTTATACGCCACGCCCCTAGAACTCTCTAAAATAAAAGAGCAAATCTCTTTTACAAAAGGGTTATTGGCATGCTCTTCTAACTCTAATTTAGCGCTCTCTCTTAAAGAGGGGACAGGGCTAAACAACCTTTTATAAAGCGCATAAATAAAATCAATATCCTTACTCTCTAGTAATTGGCGCATCCGGTGGCGGTTTAACCCCCTAATAAAAGCGCGATTGCCCTCTACGGTGCAATAAGGCGGCACGTCTTTGCCTAAAGCGCTCTTACCGGCTATCATGCACCCTTTAGCGATACGCACAAACTGATGGATTGCAGTAAGACCGCCAATATTGACATAATCGCCTATTTCAATATGCCCTGCTAAAGTTACGCCATTAGCCAAAATGCAATGATTGCCAATCACGCAATCATGCGCAACATGCACATAAGCCATGAGCAGGTTTTTATCCCCAATAAGGGTCTTTTTAATCCCCCCTTCAGTGCCAGGATTTATCATGCAAAATTCACGAATGAGGTTGTCTTCTCCAACCATCAATTCGCTGTATTCGCCCTTGTATTTTAAATCTTGAGGCTGTGTGCCTAGCACGGCAAAAGGGAAAATTTCGGTGTTTTTCCCGATGAAAGTATGCCCTTGTAAGGTTACATTGTTATGGAGTTTCACGCCATCATTGAGCTTAATATGATCCCCAATAACGCAAAATTCCCCAATCTCTACGCCCTTGCCAATCTCTGCTTTAGGAGAGATAATGGCTGTTTTTGCAATCTTACTCATTTTTATTCTCTCTCTGCGATCATGGCTTTTAATTCGGCTTCAGCGACCACTTTGCCATCCACTTGAGCCGTGCCGCCCACTTGCCAGATCATGCCCTTATGCTTTAAGACTTCTAAATGGTATTCCAATCTGTCGCCTGGGGTTACAGGAATGCGGAATTTAACCTTATCAATCGTCATGAAATACACGATTTTTGTTTTGGCTATTTCAGGGTCAAACCCCCACAAGCTAGTGAAAGCTAAAAACCCTCCGCTTTGCGCCATGCCCTCTACGATCAAAACGCCCGGGAAAATGGGCTTATTAGGGAAATGCCCGTTAAACACGTCTTCATTAAAAGTGATATTCTTATAAGCGACAATTTTTTTATTGGCTTCTAAATCCACGACTCTGTCTACCAATAGCATGGGATAGCGGTGAGGTAAAATCTGTAAGATATGCTCTATAAAAAATTGAGATTGTAAGTTTTGACGGCTTTGTTCCATAAAATAAACTCCTTGTTTTGGTTCAACTAAAGCGCTATTTTTAGCGTTGGTTATTCTAAAAAATAACCGCTATTATACCATAAGAAAACCGCTCGCTTGTATTTGCAAAACGCCAACGCATTGCACCATAAGCTTAAAGAAACGCTTTACACAGACACCGCTCATGTGCATCATTCATGCGTCATTCATGCGTGTGGCTCAGAATATTCTCTCTTAAATGGTAGTGCGGGTATTTGTTAGAATCCAAAACCACTTGCCCCATGAGCTGCTTGTCCAAATTGAAAATTAAAGGGGCTAGATAATTCACGGTGGAAAGCTCAATAGGGGTTTGAACGACCATGATATTAGCGACTAGAACGCTCTTGGCTCCCTCTAATTCTAAAAGGATTTTTAAGGGGGTAGGCACTTCAAATTCGTATTTTCTTAAAGCAAAGGGATTGACCAGCGTGAAAGACACCACGGAATCATCTTCTGTGCTATTCAAACGCAAAAAGATTTCATCAATCTTTTGCAAGTGCATTTTATGAATGGTTTCAAACCCTAAGATAGGCACTTTCACATCAAAAATCATAGGCGATTGCATTCCCTTTAAAAAAGCACAAGATCTTCTCCTTAAAGAATAAAAGACCGCCTTAAAACCAGCGCTCAATGATTTCTAAACTAAACTCTGTATTATATCAAACAATTTTGGTAAAATCAATTTTTGCTAGTTTTGGGTATAATCCCAATAACTTAACCATGATGGATGGAAGTTTAACTGAATCATTATAAAATATAACAAGGAGTGAGGAATGAGCAAAATAAAAACACAAATCAAGAAAAACAATCCCAGCAAATCTCATTTTAGCGGTGGGTGGTGCCTTTTTGGTGCGGCTGGGCTTGATTTGGAGAAATGGTGCTGACATTATTTGGTGGGAATAAGAAAGATAAGAAAAAATAACCATGAGTTATTCAAAAATTTAATTTTATAAGACAGGTGGCATGCGTTTAAAACATTTTAAAACTTTCCTTTTTATCGCAATGGCGATTATTGTGATAGGCACCGGTTGTGCGAACAAAAAGAAAAAAAAAGACGAATACAACAAACCGGCGATCTTTTGGTATCAAGGGATTTTGAGAGAAATCCTTTTTGCTAATTTAGAAACAGCGGACAATTATTATTCTTCTTTACAGAGCGAACACATCAATTCCCCCCTTGTCCCAGAGGCGATGCTAGCTTTAGGGCAAGCGCACATGAAAAAGAAAGAGTATGTTTTAGCGTCTTTTTACTTTGATGAATACATCAAGCGCTTTGGGACTAAGGACAATGTGGATTATTTGACCTTTTTGAAATTACAATCGCATTATTACGCTTTTAAAAACCATTCTAAAGACCAAGAATTTATCTCTAATTCTATTGTGAGTTTGGGCGAATTTATAGAAAAATACCCTAACAGCCGTTACCGCCCCTATGTAGAATACATGCAAATCAAATTCATTTTAGGGCAAAACGAGCTCAATCGCGCGATCGCAAATGTCTATAAAAAACGCCACAAGCCCGAAGGCGTGAAACGCTATTTAGAAAGGATAGATGAGACTTTAGAAAAAGAGACTAAACCCAAACCATCGCACATGCCTTGGTATGTGTTAATCTTTGATTGGTAGGATATTTCAAAACCATACACATTATAACAGAGAGATGAAAAATGACTGAAGATTTTCCTAAAATTCTGCCTTTATTGGTAGAAGAAGACACTTTTTTATACCCCTTTATGATAGCCCCTATTTTTTTGCAAAATAACGCAAGCATCAAGGCGGTGGCTTACGCTAAAAACAATAAATCATTAGTCTTTATTGCATGCCAAAAAGACAAATTGAACGATAATGAAGCCCCTTATTATGATGTGGGAGTGATAGGCTCAGTGATGCGTGAAGCCAACATGCCTAATGGGCGCGTGAAATTGCTCTTTAATGGCATCGCTAAGGGGCGTATTTTAGAGCCTGCTAAAGAAAACGAGCAAGGCTTTTTAGAAGCTCAAATAAGCCCCATTGAATATTTAGAATACGATAAAGAAAACATTCAGGCTATCGTGGAAGTCTTAAAAGAAAAAGTGATCACTCTAGCCAATGTCAGCTCACTCTTTCCTCCGGATTTGATCAAGGCTTTAGAAGACAATGACGATCCTAACCGCATCGCTGATTTAATCGCAGCGGCCTTGCATTTAAAAAGAGATCAAGCGTATTCTCTTTTTGCCAACAACAACACCGAACAGCGCTTGTTGGATTTGATTGATATTGTGATAGAAGAGACCAAAACCCAAAAGCTCCAAAAAGAAATCAAATCCAAAGTCCATCAAAAAATGGAGCAAACCAATAAGGAATATTTCTTAAAAGAGCAGCTCAAACAAATCCAAAAAGAGCTTGGCACAGACAAACAGCGAGATGAAGATTTAAACCAATACTACCAAAAACTAGAAAGCGTCAAGCCTTTTTTAAAAGAAGAAGCGTTTAAAGAAATCAAAAAACAAATTGACCGGCTGAGCCGAACCCATGCGGATAGTTCAGATAGCGCGACTTTACAAAATTACATTGAAACCATGTTAGATGTGCCTTTTGGGCAATATGAAAAAAAAGCACTAGACATTAAGCATGTCAAAGAGCAACTAGATAACGATCATTATTCCTTAAAAAGGCCTAAAGAGCGCATCGTGGAATACTTTGCCACCATGCAACTTTTAGAAATGCGCCACAAGAAAAAGCCAGAAAAAAAAGACAAAACTAAAGGCACGATTTTATGCTTTTATGGGCCTCCTGGCGTGGGTAAAACGAGTTTGGCTAATTCCATCGCTAAAGCGATAGAGCGCCCTTTAGTTCGGATCGCTTTAGGAGGCTTAGAAGACGTGAATGAACTAAGAGGGCACAGACGCACTTATATAGGCTCAATGCCTGGGCGCATTGTCCAAGGGCTTATTGAAGCCAAAAAGATGAATCCGGTCATGGTTTTAGATGAAATTGATAAGGTGGATAGGAGCGTTAGGGGCGATCCAGCGAGCGCTTTATTAGAGATCTTAGACCCTGAGCAAAATATCGCTTTTAGGGATCATTACGCGAATTTCAGCATTGATTTGTCGCAAGTGATTTTTATCGCTACCGCTAACAATATTGACAGGATTCCGGCCCCTTTAAGAGACAGAATGGAGTTTATCAGCGTGTCCAGCTACACGCCTAGCGAAAAAGAAGAGATCGCTAAAAACTACCTCATCCCCCAAGAATTAGAAAAGCACGCCTTAAAGCCTAGCGAAGTGGATATTAGCCATGAGTGTTTGAAACTCATTATTGAAAAATACACCAGAGAAGCGGGCGTTAGGGATTTACGAAGACAGATCGCAACGATTATGCGTAAAGCGGCTTTAAAATACTTAGAAGATAACCCGCACAAAAAAGGGCGAACCAAAAAAAGCGAGGATAAAAAAGGCGAAAATGAAGAAAACGAAAAAAGAGGTGGAAACAAAGATTTCTGCGTCTCTATCACGCCTAACAACCTTAAAGAGTATTTAGAACGCATGGTGTTTGAAATTGACCCCATAGATGAAGAAAATAAAATCGGTATCGTCAATGGTTTGGCATGGACTCCAGTGGGCGGTGATGTGCTTAAAATTGAGGCGGTTAAGATCAGGGGTAAGGGGGAATTAAAACTCACTGGGAGCTTAGGCGATGTGATGAAAGAATCCGCCATTATTGCCTTTTCTGTTGTCAAAGTCTTATTGGATAACGAAACCTTAAAAGCGCCTAAAATCCCTAGCGAAACCGATGCAGAGAATAAGAAAAAGAAAAAAGCGCTGAAAGTTTATAACGCTTATGATTTGCATTTGCATGTCCCTGAGGGGGCTACGCCTAAAGACGGACCGAGCGCTGGGATCGCTATGGCGAGCGTGATGGCGAGCATTTTGTGCGACCGAGCTACAAGAAGCGAAGTGGCAATGACAGGCGAATTGACTTTGAGCGGGGAAGTTTTACCCATAGGAGGGTTGAAAGAAAAGTTGATCGCTGCTTTTAAAGCCGGCATCAAAACCGCTCTTGTTCCTGTCAAAAATTACGAAAGGGATTTAGATGAAATCCCTGCCGAAGTGCGAGAGAATTTAAACATCGTTGCGGTGAAAAACATCGCTGAAGTGCTAGAAAAAACCTTACTTTAGAATGAAAGCAGGCATTATTGGTTTAGGGCTTATGGGGGGGAGTTTAGGGCTGGCCTTGCAAGAATGGGGGCGTTTTAAAAGCGTTACAGGCTACGATCATAACGCTTTGCATGCTAAATTGGCTTTGACTTTGGGGCTTGTAGATGAGTGCGTGGAATTTGAAAAGATTTTAGAATGCGATGTGATTTTTTTAGCCATTCCAGTTGAGGGCATCATTGAATGTTTGAAAAAAATGACTCCCGTTAAAAAAAGCGCGACCATTATTGATTTAGGGGGGGCAAAAGCGCAAATCCTTCACAATATCCCTAAAAGCATCCGTCAAAATTTCATCGCCGCGCACCCCATGTGCGGGACAGAGTTTTATGGCCCTAAAGCGAGCGTTAAGGGGCTGTATGAAAACGCTTTGGTGATATTGTGCGATTTAGAAGATTCAGGGACCAAGCAAGTAGAGATCGCTAAAGAAATCTTTTTAGGCGTTAAAGCGCGCTTGATTAAAATGAAATCTAGCGAGCATGACACCCATGTGGCTTATATCAGCCATTTACCCCATGTTTTGAGCTACGCTCTAGCTAATAGCGTTTTAAAGCAAAACGACCCAGAGATGATTTTATCCTTAGCGGGTGGGGGTTTTAGGGATATGAGCCGTTTGTCTAAAAGCTCGCCTTTAATGTGGAAAGATATTTTCAAACAAAACCGAGACAATGTCTTAGAAGCGATTGAAAAATGCGAAAAAGAAATCGCGCAAGCTAAGGCTTGGATAGAAAATAACGATTATGAAAGCCTTGCAGAATGGATGGCGCAAGCGAACAAACTCCAGGAGTTCATGTAAAATAATTTAAAATTTTGTATATTGTTGTTTTTAGGGCAATACGGAAAAAATAATATAAATTCCGTAATGAGAAGTAAAACATGAGAAATAAACTCTTATAGTTATTGATCTTAAACACCGAATTGTTTGCTGGTATTCTTAACCTAGCAGATGTTATAGTGGGGTTTGCGAGAAGTATTGTAGAATGGGGTATTTTTGGATTGTTTTTATGGATTATAGGCTGTTTCATATGGATAGCATGGATTTACCCAGCAACCAGCAAACAACCATAAGAGATTATCTTAAACCCGGATCTATTGTTGTGTTTGCCATAATTGTAATAATAATTTCATCTCATTCCTCCAACGCCTATAAAACTTATCGCTTCTAATAAAAAACCAATTTTAAGCCGTTTAGGGATTTGATTTCTCAAACCTTTTATCCAAAATACCGGTGTTTTCATGGGCATTTTAAGAGCGGTTTTAATACTTCTTAGCGTTGTTAAGATACTTAGGCAATTCATTCAACTCATTGTTTTTGTTGTTCTTAAAAACCACCTGCTTTTCAACCCGCTCATATTCTTTACAATCTTTTCTCATTTCTTGTAAGAGATACTTTTGGTTGTCATTAGGGATATAAAAACATTCGCTTTTAGCGTTTTCATAGCTATCCGTTAGGCTTGTATCGTAGTGGTACCAAAATCCGCTAGGGATAGCGATATTCTTAGAGCTAAAAGTCCTATAACCTTGTTTGATGATGGTGAGTTCTTCTACTAAAACTTGATGGTATTTTCTGGCTAAATTACGACCCTCTTTTTCCACTAATAAAACAGAATGCCTGTTGGTGTTTTTGGCTTCAGGGGTGATATTAGTCATTCTGTAAGTCTCTCTTAAAGGGTTAGACGCAAAATCAAAAGAAGCGTCATTCGCCACAAAATGCCCCCTATCAAAACCGCTTCTGGTGTAATCTTGTGTCGTGGCTTGTTGGTATTTGGCTAATCGTGTGTCCGTTTTAAACTCATAGCGTTTTTCAATATTGTTTTTATCCACCAAATCCCCAAACAACACGCTCACGCCATAAATGGGGTTTTTTAATTCGCTAGAATAACACACCGAATAGAAGTTATTTTTTAAGACTTTACAATCAATGTTAGTGAGCATGCCATTAGCGTTATGAGTGGTATTGTGGTTTTTAATAGGATTAGTGCTATTGACTTGATCCTTGATTTCATTAAGCTTTTTAGTGGTGTAGCTGTTAATGGCCTTAGTGAAATTATCCAGCATGTCCGCTTGGAGCCAACTCATAGCGATCAGGATAAAACAGAGCAGGTTTTTAAAGGTTTTCATGTTTTGCTCCTTTTTGATTGGCTTGAATACTACAACAATATTTTTAATCGTTTATTTTTAATGATCTTTTTTATTTTATAGCGAGTTTATAGCGAGCGGATGCTTACTGCTAGCGGATTAGTTATCCTTATGTCAAACAAAGCTAAAATTTTTTAGTCCAAGCGTTTAAAATCCCTCTAGCTTTTAAACTACATTGTTTGTTCTATATTGTTTATTTTTGCCCACTAAATAGGCATAGCGTTTTGATGCGTTAAGTGGTGCGCGTTGAATGATCAAACTCAAGAATAAAAAATTTCATTGTATTTTTTAGTGATCTCATCTATCTCCCATGCGTCTTCGTCAATATCGCCCAAGTTTAAATAGTCTTCGTTAGAGTCCAAAGAAGCGCAGCATTTTCTTTTTTGCTCGTTTAAATCTAAATTGTGGAACTCTTCGCTATCAATTTCATCAATCTTATTATCGGTGCGTTTTAAAAAACGCTCATTAAGATCGTTAAAGATTTTTAGGCATTCGTTAGTGCTTTTAGCGTTAAGGATTTGTTTTTTAATTCCTGAATTCACTTCTTTCAATTCAGCATAGACAAAACTCCCGCCCCCTTTAAAATCGCATTTTTTAGAAATGCCCCCTTGCTCGCCCTCTATGACTTTTTTTAACCTTTCTTTGGTGATCGTTTCTATATAGTCCATTTGCTCGATGCCAATGTAGCGGCGTTTCATTTTGTGCGCCACCGCGCAAGTCGTCCCGCTCCCGGCGAAAAAATCGCACACGAGATCGTTTTCTTGGGTGGAAATTTCTAAAATGCGTTGGAGTAGGGCTTCGGGTTTGGGGGTGTCAAACACTGAACTATCATTAAACAATATTTTAATTTCATCTGTTCCTTTCTTAGTTATCATAGATTTATCCCAAAAAATACTTTTTGTGCGTGTAGTAGTTGAGCGTGTTTTTTGAAAGATTAAAATGCTATTTTTATTTTTAGTTACCACAATATCAAAAATTTCATTACCTGCCTTTTCTTTTCCCCAACGCCAAACATACTCAAAACTATCTTTTGTTTTTGGTAAAACTTCTGTTAAACCATGTTTATATTCTATATAGACAGGCATAAACCCATCAGAATTTATAGCTTTTTCATCAACAAAAAAGCTATATCTCAAATTAGGACGATTTGTAGAATTAAAAGCCGTAAAATTACCATTTTCAAGATTTTTTAAATCAAAACCGCCTTTTTCATCAATATAAGAAAAAGCATGTCCTTCTTTTTCAATTTCATTAAAAATAAGATTATTGATATTTTTAGCATAAACTAAAATATATTCATGCGTTTTAGCAACTTGCCCATACATTCTACCTTCTGGTTTTACGATGTGAGTTATACAACTAACAAAATTCTCCCTAAGAAAAATCTCATCCATCAACACTTTCAAGTAAGCCTGTTCGTTGTCATCGCATTGCACAAAAATCACGCCATCATCGCTTAAAAATTCCATAGCCGCTTCAAGCCTGTTTTTCATAAACACTAGCCATGAGCTGTGGTTAAAATTATCGTTGTAATTAAAGCTGTCATTACCCGTATTATAAGGGGGGTCAATGTAGATGCATTTCACTTGTTTAGCGAATTTCTTTTTTAAAGAATGAAGAGCGATCAAATTATTGCCTTTGATAAGGTAGTTTGTGTTTTTATCTTTTAAAGCGCTTTCTAAATCGCCTTCTCCATGCATTTCAAAATGACACAACACTTTTTTATTTAAAAGCGTGTCAATTTCTTTTTTATTTTTCTTATTCTTCTAAGGTTTGGCATTTCTTGCACACGCTTGATGAAAAATCTATCGCCCTTATTTTTGATGACAATAGAAAGCTTGAGATGGAAATCACGCCTAAAATGCGCGGCTTGTTAGACAAAATGCGGCGCTTAAACGCTTTGAGCGATAACGCTTTTCTGCCCTTATTGCTCTCTCTTTTAACCATACAGCTTGCTGTAAAAAGTGGCAGTGAACGGCATTACACCACCCAAGAATTAGAGGGCTTGTTAGAATATTTGGAGCGTTTCGGGTTTTTGATCTATGGGGTTGCTGGCAAGAATACGGCTAAAAATGAATGGATTGAATTGGCTTTTAAAACATTTAGGGCGCATAGATTGTGGGAAGATGAAATAACTATTGAAGATCTTCCGGTATTAGAAAAAGATTTTTTCAAGGGAGAGCATAGTGGCTTAAAACTGCTTGAGAATAATATTAATTTTAATAATGCTAAAAAATGGTATGAGTGGAAAAATGCGCTGAATTACTTGCTTTATGAATACGAGCTATACCATAACCCTGAAACGACTCTGAATTTTGATAGCAGTATAGAAAGCATTGAGCATATCTTGCCCCAAAAACCCGATCAAGGCTATAGCGCTAAAGAAAAAAGTTGGGCTAAAAACCCCCATATCGTGCATGCTTTAGGGAACTTGCTCTTAATTCCTAAAAACGCTAACAGCTCTTTAAGCAACAAGCCTTTTGATGAAAAAAGAAAGGCATACCTGAAAGGCTCTTATAGTGAAAAAGAAGTGGCTAAAAACGCTTCTTTTGGAGTCGTGCAAATCAAAGAAAGGAGTGAAAAATTATTAGACTTTTTAATCGCTCGTTATCGTATCGCTGAATTGGTAGGTGAAAGCACCATTAAAGCTTTTAAAAACGCTCTTTTGAAAGACATTAAATGATGCGATCACTCAAAATAAGGGGGCGTTTGAAAAACGCCCACCCCACAACAAGGAAGAACAAGCCATGCCAAAAAGATAAAGAACATTAAAAAAACATTGAACGGACAATTATAGCGGATTTTAAAACAAATTTTTACCAAGGAGTATTTTATGGGTTTTCAAAATGAAAATAAATTAAAACTAGGCGCGTTAGTCAAAGCCACAATCAATAACAAAGTGGTGGAGGCTAAAGTCATTAGCATTGGGTTTAATCGTGTAACCTTAAGGAGTCAAAAAGGCAACGAAGCCACATACGCTTTCAATAGCGATAAGTTCTTAAAGTGGTTCAATAAAGTTCCATTGACCGAGCATATGAGACTTCACGCTGAAAACAAAAAAGCGGACATTTTAGATGGAATTAAAGTGGTAACTAGCGGACCGAGTGTTAAGGATAGGACTTCAACTCCTAAAGAAAAAGAGGATAAGTTTAAACTCTCTTTTGGTTTTAAAGATAAAGATATGACTAGCTTTGAAATTGTAGCGGAGGCTTATACTTTGGGCGAGAGAAAAAGTAGACTTGGTGTCCTTATGTCGCCGATGTTTTTTGATGGTAAGGGAGCGGATGCGACCGCTATCATTATTACCGCTTTGGCTCACGCTAAAGACTTGAATAAACATAGCGATGCGGAGTGGTTGAGTTTTATTGAGAATAGGGATTTATCACTCGCTAACCTTGAAAGCTTTGACCATATGGATAGAATGAGTATTACTTTATTCTGTAATGTTATTCGTGAGTATGCTTTGGGCGGTGAAGTTCAAGATGAGGCGAGAAATCTATCCCCTAATGGACTTTGGGCTGAAATTATGCCTAAAAATAAAAATGAGGCTTATTTTGTAGTGCAACTCTTATGCGATGGCGGTATCAATAAGTATGGCTTAAGCTGTGCGGGTCTTACTGAAAATTTACTAAAAGATGTTGAGATAAATCTCGGTTTAGCGACTCACGAGGAGGTTGATGAGTATTTTGAAAATTTAGAAAACGTAGGCGAGGCTCAAAACTAAACCCCCCATGTGGGGTGGCTCTCCTTTTTTTAATCTCTTTTTTATTTCTCTTGTCATTCTCTCTAATTTGTTCGTTTAATTTGGAATGGCTTTGATCTTAAAATCTCTCTTGTGCATTATTTCGCATCCAAAAGGCGTTTTTCTTTAAATTCCTGGTATTCTTTGATCGCATAATTCACAAAAGGCTTGATCGCAATCCCGCCCCTAGAGGCAAAATCCCCATACACTTCTAAATACTTTGGCTCTAGCAATTTGACTAAATCTAGCAGTATCGTATTGATGCAGCTCTCATGGAAACTCCCATGGTTTCTGTAACTGAATAAATAGAGTTTTAGAGACTTGCTTTCTACCATTTTATCTTTAGGGATGTAGCGGATAAAAATCACGCCAAAATCCGGCTGGGAAGTGATGGGGCAAAGGCTTGTAAATTCCTTGCATTCTAAAGTGATTAGGGGGTCTAAATTGGGGTTTGGGTTAGGGAAAGCTTCTAATAGCTGGCTGTTGTATTCAAAAATATAGGGCGTTTTAGCGCCTAAGGATTTGAGGTTTAGTTCAGGGGTCATTAATCTTTCCTTGATTTAAGTTATAATAAGGTTATTTTAACCCATTTTTTAGGAAACTCATGAACCAACGCATAGAAACGATTACGGCTTTATTAGATGAAAAAAAGGCTTTTGATATTGTGCATATTGATTTGTCTAAAACCCCCTATTTAGTAGAAGATGTCATTATCGCTACCACGCTAGCGAATAAGCATGCCCTTTCTTTATTAGACGTGCTTAAAAACACCCTTAAGCCTTTGGGCGAAGTCTTTTACCAGATAGATGAGTCTAATGAAGAGTGGATCATTTTGGATTTGGGGGATTTGATGATCCATCTTTTCACCGAAGAATGCCGTAAAAAATTTGACCTAGAAGGGTTTTTGAACGCTTATAAAAGGGAGCTTCCTTATCAAAACGCCTAAGAAACTCATCGCACTTCTAGGGCCTAGCGGGAGCGGGAAAAGCGCTCTTTCTATTGAATTAGCCCAAGAATTGGATGCTGAAATCTTTTCTTTGGATTCTTTGAGTATTTATAAAGACATTAATATCGCTTCGGCTAAACCGAGCTTAAAAGAGCGAAAAAATATCAAGCATTACGCCCTAGACTACCTTAACATTGATGAAAAAAATAACGCTATCCTTTTTAAAACCCTTTTAGAGGACGCCATAAGGGTGTCTTCTAAAGAAATTTTACTCATTGTGGGGGGGAGCAGTTTTTATCTCAAATCCATTTTAGAAGGCTTGAGTAGCATGCCAAAACTGAGCAATGAAGAGATTGTAAAAATAGAGCGAGAAATTGCCACTCTTTCTAACCCTTATACATTTTTAAAATCCATTGACCCTAACATGGCTTTTAAAATCCATCCAAACGACACTTACCGCATCCATAAGGCTTTAGAAATCTTTTATGCCACCCACACGCCCCCAAGCGAGTATTTTAAGGCTAACCCTAAAAAACCCTTTGAGCATGCTATCTCCTTATTCGCTCTTTCTATGGAAAAAAACGCGCTTCATAGCAACATCAAACAGCGCACCAAAAACATGCTTGATTGCGGGCTTATTGAAGAAATCAAAGCCCTTTATATTAAATACCCTAAAGATTCGCAGCCTTTTAAAGCCATAGGCGTTAAAGAGAGCGTTCTTTTTTTAGAAAAACGACTCACTTTAAAGGAATTAGAAGAAGCGATTGTTTCTAACACCATGAAATTAGCCAAGCGCCAAAACACTTTCAATAAAACCCAATTCAATAACCTTTATATGGGGGGCGTTGGAGAGATTAGGCATGCGATTTTAAAACACTCAAAAAGCGCTATAAAAGGATAACCTAATGGATACGCAAACTCCGCCAAATCAAATTATCCCTATTTTTATGAGTTTTGATAAGAATTACGCGCTAGGGGCAGGAGTTTGTCTTTATTCGTTACTCTCCCATGCGAGCAGGCACACAAGCATGATAGACTTTAGCCCTCTCAATCAAAATAACGAGCTTTTACCCGTTAACATCGTGTATAAAATCCATTGTTTGGTTAAAGAGGTTACTTTAGAGCAGCAAAACAAGCTCTTAAAAACCATCGAGCCTTTTAAAAAATTCGCTTCATTAGAGTTTATCAATATCGATTCGCTCGATCATTCCATAGAAAGCTATCTTAATGAATCTTGCTCCAAGCGTTATGGCGGGCTTCTTGTTTTGTGCCGGCTCTTGCTCGCTTCGCTCTTCCCTAATTATTCTAAAATCATTTCCATAGATGTGGATACGGTGTTTTTGGGCGATATTGCAAGCGCTTATTTTGCACTGGATAACGATCCCACTAAGTTGCTTGGCATGGTGAGAGACACTTTTTCCCACCTTTCTTTTGAAGCCTTTTGTGATTTTATTGAGCGCGCTTGTAAGAATTTTAAGATTGATTTTTCACGCTTTAGCCAAAACGAATTACAACGCATCCATCAGGGCTTTAACATGGGCTTTTTGGTAGCGAATTTAGATTTGTGGCGCGAAAATGGGTTTGAAAAGATCGCTTTAGAGTTTTTGAAAACTAGGGGGAAAGATCTTTTTTACCCTGAGCAGTGTTTAATCAATATGGTGTTTTGGAAGCGCATTTTAGAATTGCCTATTTATTATAATTGCTATTCTGATTCTTTCAAAGAGCACTACCCTAAAAACATCATCATGCTCCATTTCATCAGACACAAGCCGTGGCGTTCTGTCAGTTCTTTAAACGGGCGTTTGATTTGCTATGAAGCTGAAGCGAGTTTTTGGCTTGCAAATCTTTTTTGCACCCCTTTTAAAAACGATTTTTTTAAAGAACGCCTTGAAATGGCTAAAGACCAACAAATGCAATCTTTTAAAACCCACATCCGATCAAAAACGATTAGGGATTATTTTTGTTATAGGATAAAAAATATTTTGAAAAAAGTTTTCAAACTCTCTTAAAGGACAAAAAAACGATGAAGTTTTTAAAATTCTTTGCAAATAGCGTCATTTTATTTTATAGTATCATGTAAACTTATAGGGATATAGGGGGTATTTTGCGATACCCTAACCCCTAAGAACGCTTTTAAAAAGTTATCGCACAATTAAAATTAAAATCAAGCTCTTTTGTAATCAGCACCCAATTAGAACAAAGTCTTTCCTATTTTTATAGAATCAGTGATTCATAAAAAGCTTTCATGCCTACGATGATTTTTTAGTGTTCTAAAGCCCTTGATACCCCAAAAATTCTTAGGGTTTATTAAGAATAACATAAGGATTTTAGGATTGCCATAGCTCTAAATATTTATCATATGGAGAATGTTTTAAGTTGTTTGTGCGTTCCCAAAAAATAGGAATTCTTAGCGTGTCTTTATGAGCAATACATTCCAATAAGGCTAATTTTGAAATTTCCACTCCCCTAGAATTTGTCCCGCTTTTAGGAAGTTTAAAATAAAATCCTTTACTTTTAGTTGTTAAAACTCCTTGTTGTATAGCACTAGGAATATAGTAAAACCCTCCCTCTTTTCCCCAACAAACATGCACAAATAAAATGTCTGTATTTGGTTTGTAACTCTCCATAAATTCTTGTATTTTTAAAGCATCAGTAGTCCATATTAGCTTAATGCCGTTCAATGTTTGAGCGGTTTTAATAGAATAAGGCTTATTTAAAACAATTACATCTATTTCTTTTTGTGTGATAGCTAAATCAGTTTGCACATTCTCTTTACCAAAATAATAAAGCATAAGGGCAATAATTACCCTTTCTCTAGCTGAACCAATCTCCATTCCTAATTTACCATCCCTGCTGTTTTCACTTTCTACAAGCTGAAATAAATAAGGTAATTTTTCTTGTATTTTTAATATCATTCTCTCATCATTGAACAATGTTTGCATATAAAAATTCCTTTATTCCTTGCGCTAAATGCCATGCAAAGACAGGTGGCACAGCGTTGCCAATTTGCCTATAAGCTGATGAGGTGCTAGGGTAAAAAATAAAATTATCCGGGAAACTTTGAATGCGTGCAACTTCTCTTGCACTCAAACGCCTATGATTGTTATAGTGGTATTCAATATTGCCATGATGTTCGGCTCGCATAGTGGGAGCGTAGGTATCTTTGTTAATAGCATTATTACCTTGTCCTTTATTGCGTTTAGCCTTAGAATAAAAATGATTAGGCATAGCCCCCTCTGTTAAGTTTTCCAAATCTTTCAATATTTCATACACAAAAGGGGCATGACTTTTCTTTAATATTTTAAAACTAAAAGGCTCTTTAAAGTAACTTTCATTAACGCCTACCATAATGACTCGCTCTCTTAATTGCGATACTCCAAAATCGCTTACTTTCAAACATGCAAAATTAACCATATAGCCTAAGTCTTTAAAGCTATCCAAAATTTTTCTAAAAGTGTTTCCATTATCAATATTTAAAAGACCTTTTACATTTTCAGCAAGAAAAATCTTAGGCTTTAAATCTTTTACGCATCTAATCATACTCTCATAAAGTCGCCCCCTTTCACTTTTTAACCCCTTTCTTTTGCCGGCAAAACTGAAATCTTGACAAGGAAAACCACCCAAAACAATATCAGTGGGCATCAATTTATCAAAATCAACTTCCTTAACATCTTTGCATTCAATATGTGCGTTAAGATTTTTTTGATAGGTTAAAACAGCATTTTTATCTAGATCATTAGCATAAATTATCTTAAAAGGATTTTTAGCATAGTACCGATTTAAAAAGTCAAACCCTCCACAAAATCCCAAATCCAATCCTCCGCACCCACTAAATAAAGAAGTGATTGTAAATTCCAATCAATAATCCTTGTATAAAATTTCTCTATATTCTATCATGGGTTTATTTTAATCTGATTGAGTGCGAAAGCTTCATTTCAAAACCATATATTTTGACACACACTCAAAGATAATGAGTAAGTTGCTGTGCCTATTGCTTTATCAAGCGCTATTGCTAAGAAAGTTAAAAGGTGGAATCAAAAACTATCTAAACACTTAAAAAGACTTACTGAAAACAATCTCTTAGATTCGTATGTCTTAAAAACCATGTTTTCGGTTAGCCCTTTCCCTAGTCTAGCGTTAGCCTTTTGTTTAGTAGGTTATAGTTTTTATTTTTAATTCTATTTTAATGGAGTGTTGGTTATAAAATTCCAAATAAAGCTTTTCAACCCTACCTTAAAATCTTCACTTCTTCTTCTAAATGAATGCCGTATTCTTGTAACACTCTGGTTTTAGCGAGTTCTATCAGATCTAGGGCTTCTTCAAATTCTGCACCCCCCAAATTCACCAAAAAATTCGCATGCTCTTTGGCAAAGCCCACTCTTTTTAAGCGATAGCCCCTTAAGCCCACGCCCTCTAAAAGCCTGCCCGCATGATCGTTAGGCGGGTTTTTGAAACAGCTCCCAAAATTAGGCAATTTGGGGTGGCTTTTGCGCATGCTTTTACACGCTTTTAAAACCCCTTCTCTAAAGCCATGCGTTTTTTTAAACCTAGCCCTTAAAACAACGCCGTTAAACCCGCTGTTGCGATAACCCAGCCCCAAAGCTTCTTTTTCCAGCCATTCATTATTAATGCAAGCGCTTTCTAAAACATTTTTGATTTCAAATTCTTTCATGCCGGCATTCATTTTAACTAACGCCCCTAAAGTGCCAGGCAATTGCCCTAAAAACTCCAAACCCCCTAAATCATTCGCCCTAAAATAATTAAAAATTTTAGACGAGTTGGCCGCTCCCCCTATTTCAACGCATTCGCCCTGATCGCAAATATAATCGTAGTTTTTGCCTAAAAGGGCGAGATTTTTCACGCCAGGAGCGATCAAAAGGTTGTTCGCTAAACCGATAATCTGGTGTTCTTGAGAAATTTCATCATCGTTTTCTAAAACGCTCACTTTTAAAGGCGTGCCGATTTTCACGCTGCTGTAACGGGAAAAATCAATAGTGGTTTCTAGCATTTTCTAGCCTATGATTTTAGGAATGAGCTTGATTAAGGTTTTGGTGTAGTCTAAAAGCATGTTAGTCATCCACGGCATGGTTAAAATCAGCACCCCAATCACCGCTAAAATCTTAGGCACAAAAGACAAAGTCATTTCATTGATTTGAGTGGTCGCTTGAAAAATACTGACTAATAGCCCCACCACTAAGCCCGCTAGTAATACCGGTAAAGAAATCATCAAAGTGATTTTATAAGTCTCAATGGCGAGTTTCATGAGTTGTGATTCCATAACATTCCTTTTATCTTAAGATTTCTTCTAATTGCTGAAAGCTTTGTTCAAAAGGCTGCAAAGCGTTTTCATCTTGCGCTAAAAATTGCTCCATTAAAGCCTTTTTCTTAATCGCTTCATCAAGCTCTTTATCGTTCCCCATTTGATAAGAGCCGATGCGAATGAGCATTTCATTTTCTTTCAACAACGCATACAAACGGCGGAATTTTCTCGCATAAAGGTTTTGAGACTCGCTGGTAATGTCTTTAGCCACCCTTGATGCGGAGTTTAAAATATTGATAGGCGGGTAGATCCCATAATCGGTCAATTCCCTGCTTAAGACAATATGCCCGTCTAAAATACTCCTGGCCTGATCGGCTATGGGATCGCTCAAATCATCGCCCTCTACTAGCACGCTAAAAAAAGCCGTGATGCTCCCCTTATTTTCTTCCTTGCCCGCTCTCTCCATTAATTGAGGCAATAAAGAAAGTGCGGATGGGGGGTAGCCTTTGGAAGTGGGCGGTTCGCCTAAGGCCAAACCGATTTCTCTTTGAGCCATAGCGAAACGAGTCACTGAATCCATGATAAACAACACGTCTAGCCCTTGGTTTTTAAAATACTCCGCCACGCTCATCGCGCAAAAAGCCCCGTATTTGCGCATCAAAGGGCTATCATCGCTCGTAGCGACCACCAACACGCAAGAGCTTAAATCCCCTTTCAGGTTTTTCTCTATAAATTCAGGGATTTCTCTGCCCCTTTCCCCAATCAAAGCGATCACTTTAATGGGCACTAAGCAACCCCTAGTGATCATGCCCATTAGCGTGGATTTACCCACCCCAGAGCCGGCAAAAATGCCCAGTTTTTGCCCCTTACCGCAAGTCAAAAGCCCATCAATGCTCTTCACCCCCACGCTAAAAACCTCATCAATCAAGCCTCTTTTTAAAGGGGCTATAGGCGTTGTAATGACAGGTGCTAATCGTTCATAATCTAGTGCCCCCTTATTGTCAATGACTTGCCCCAAAGGGTTAAGCACCCTCCCTAAAAGATTACGGCCCACAGGGAAATTCAACCCCTCTTTTAAAAACAGCACCTTATCGCCAGCCCTAGCCCCCTCTATAAAGTTAAAGGGCGTGAAACCAAACTGCTCTTTTTCTGCCACCACCACCATTCCCACGCATTCGCTGCCATCGCTTTTTTCAATCTTCACCACATCGCCCACAGACGGGTTAAAACCATCCGCATAAACGATATTGGGCATGATTTTTTTCACGCTCCCGTAGCGAGGCGATAGATCAAAATGCTGATTCAAGCGGTTTTTTAAGGATTTTAGGGGCATTTAAAGCTCTTTAGTCCATAAGACTTCAGCGATTTGGCGCTCATTATTGATCCTATTCACATGCACGATCACATCAATCGCGCTCTTAAAATACGCTCGCATTAGATCTTTATCCAAAGAATGCGTGTAACGCATGCTCAAATTCAGTGAAAGGGCTTCTAAAGTGTTTTGAGCGCTATTAGCGTGAATGGTTGAGAGCATGCCCTTATGCCCGGTGTTTCCTAAACGCAAAAAGAGCGCTGCATTCCTGGTGTCAATCTCGCCCACAATGAGCCTGTCCGGGTTTAAGCGCATGGCCATATTGAGAGCGTCTTCATAATTAAAGCGTGTATTCTCTTGCTTGCCCACTAAAAGCCCCACGCAATTGCTAAACGCTTTTAAATCCAATTCTTGGCTGTCTTCAACGCTCACCACCCTTTCATCTTTATTGACGCAATCTAAAAGAGCGTTTAATAAGCTTGTTTTACCGCTTGAAGTCTCCCCGCTAATGAGAATGTTATGCCCTTTGAGCACTAAATTTTTCAAACTTTCTAGATTGCTTACTTTGAAAGTGAAATCGTCTAAACTTAAGGGCTTAAGCCTAGGCACACGGATATTGAGCGTGATTTGGTTGTTCGTGGTGATGCTAAAGTGATTCGCGCTCACCCTATAACGCGTGAAAGGGATAGAGCAATTTAAAGTGGGGTGCTCTTCATCAAAAAACAACCCCCTAAAACTAGCCAATTGCTCGCAAAATCTCAGCAAAAACGCCTTATTAAAAAGCACATGCCCTCTTTTTTCTCGGGTGTTATTGACTTTATAAAGCCAAAGCTCCTGCTCGGTATTGATGATTAGCTCGGTGATCCCGCTTTCTAAAAAGGGGGTAAAATGGCCGATTAGGGCTTGTAAAACTCTATGGGTTTGTAAAGCTTCCAAAAGCCCTATCCTTTTATCATCGCTCTTTTAAAACCTCTTCGCAGCGCTTGCAAGGGGTGTTTTCTAGCTCGCTTTTGAAACGCCAACACCTGGGGCATTTATAAAAGGGGGCCTTAAAGAGCGTGAATGCTGGCGTTTCGCTTAATCTTTCTTTTGCAACCCCTACAAAGCTTACCATCAGCAATTCTTCTACTAAATTTTCACGCAACGCTTTTTCTTTTACTTCAATAGCGCATTCCAACGAATTTTTAATGACGCCTTCTTTTTTCAAGCGGTCTAACTCTTCATTAAAGGCAGAACGCAAGGCTAAAACGGCTTCAAAATTTTCTGGCTTTTTAAACTCTTTAAGGTGGAGTTTTTCTAAAATATTAATGCCTCTCAAATCAAACACATCTTTGGCTTGTAAAAACGCGCAAAGCACCTGGCTATGCTCTAAAACTTCTTCAATCGTGTGCGTTAAAATCGGGGCTAAAAAGTAGCACAATTGACTGGCCACAGCGAGTAAGACCATTTGAATGGCTTGGCGTTTTTCATTATTTTTGCTATCGCAATACAAGCTATCCTTACAAGCGTCTAAATAAATCCCGCTCAATTCATTGGTAACAAACGCCATTAAAATATTCAAGCCCTTCACAAAGTCATGCTCTTCAAACGCGCTATTGACTCCAGCGCTTGTTGTTTCTAAAGCCTCTAATATAAAATGATCTAAAGGGCTAAAGTCATGGGAGCGTTCTAAATTCTTAAGATCCATATCGCTAAAATTGGCGAGTAAGAATTTAAGGGTGTTGCGGAATTTCTTATAATGCTGTTCTGTTTGAATGAAGAAGGTTTGAGAGACCCTCAAATCGTTTTGATAGTCATTAAACGCTACCCACAAACGCACCACATCGCTCCCATGCTTTTTGAGTAAGTTATCCAAAGACACCACATTGCCCTTAGATTTGCTCATTTTCTCGCCCTTTTCATCTACAATGAAGCCATGCGTAATGACCTTTTTAAAAGGGGCTTGATTATTTAAAACACAACCGATTAAAAGCGAGCTTTGAAACCACCCCCTATGCTGATCGCTCCCTTCTAAGATCACATCGCTAGGGCTTTGCCCTTTTTCTCCATGATAGTCTTCTAAAACCGCCTTAAAGGTGCTACCGCTATCAAACCACACGTCTAAAATGTGCATGATTTTCTCATAATGCTTGGCGTTATCTTGATAATTAGGGGGTAATAAATCTTTTACGCTAGACTCCCACCACACATCACAGCCTTTTTTCTCAAAAAGATTCGCCACATGCTCTAAAACTTCGCTTTCAAAACAAGGCTTATTCGTGCGTTTGTCTATGAAAAAGGCCAGTGGCACGCCCCATTTTCTTTGCCGGCTCAAGCACCAATCAGGACGGTTTTCTATCATGGTTTTTAGGCGGTTTTTCCCGCTGCTTGGCACAAATTCCACCTTTTCAATCGCATCTAAAGCCACTTCTCTTAAGGTTTTTTGAGAGCCATTATTTTGGGTAAAAGGCTCATCCATTAAAATAAACCATTGCGTGGTCGCTCTGTAAATCACAGGCTTGTGCGTCCTCCAGCAATGCGGGTAGGAATGCTCAATCTCTTGCTCTAGCAATAAAGAATCGCCCAATTGCTCTATAATGCGTTTTTGAGCCTTAAAAACATGCTCGCCCAGATAGCTTTCATCTAATAGTTGGTTATGGATAATGCCCTCATCATAGCAACCCTTTTCATCTACGGACATTAACACTTCTAAATGGTATTTTAAGCCTAAATAGTAGTCCTCTTCACCATGCCCAGGTGCGGTATGCACGGCTCCTGTGCCATCTTCTAAACCGACATGCTCTCCTAGAGTGATTAGGGAATCTCTTTGGTTTAAAGGATTGGTCGCTTTCAAGTATTCTAAATCATTGGAATTGAATTCATGCGTGATCGCATTATCCACCACCCCTAAAGCGGCTAATTTTTCATGCAAGGCTTTAGCGACTAAATAGCCTTTTTGGGTGAGCGCATAAACAGCGTCTTTTTTCAAAGCGATCGCCACATTCGCATACAAAGTCCAAGGCGTGGTCGTCCAAATCACTAAGCTCGCTTTTTTGACTTTTAATTTTTCTAAACTCTCCTTTTTCAAACCAAACGCCACGAAAATGGAGGGCGATTTTTTCGTCTTGTATTCCACTTCAGCTTCCGCTAAAGCGCTCTCGCATGCATAACTCCAATAAATAGGCTTATGGCGCTCTTTCAAAAGCCCTTTTTTAGCCACTTCCACTAAAGCCCTATAAATGCTCGCTTCAAATTTAAAATCCATGGTTTTATAAGGATCTTCAAAATCCCCCAAAACGCCTAATTGCAAAAATTCATTCTTTTGGATTTCTAAAAATTTTTTCGCATGATCTCGGCACTTTTCTCTAAACAGCGTGGGGTTTTCTAGGCTTGTTTTTTCTTTTTCTAATCGCTCTAAAATTTGCTGCTCAATGGGCAAACCATGGCAATCCCAACCGGGCGTGTAATAGATTTTCTTCCCCTTAAAATATTCTCTTTTAACGACAATGTCTTTTAAAATTTTGTTTAAGGCATGCCCTAAATGCAAATGCCCGTTCGCATAAGGCGGCCCGTCATGCAAAGTGAAATCCCCATGGTTATCTTTCCTAGCTTGCATGCGTTTGAACGCTTGCTGTTCTTGCCATTTAGCGTAAGTTTTAGGCTCATTAACGCTCAAATTCCCTTTCATAGAAAAGGTGGTTGTGTTTAAGTTTAGGGTGTCTTTGTATTCTTTCACTGATTGATCCTTAGTCTTTTATCTTTATTTTTTTGTTTTAGGAGCGATATAAAGGTGTGTGTCTTTTCGTGGCACATTTTTTAAAGTGGGGATTTGTAAAATCGTGTATTCTTCTATCCCCTTTAAATAGTGCAAGCTAATCACATCGCCAATTTTCACTTCTTTACTAGCCTTAGCGCAACTCCCATTAAGCCACACCGCCCCTACATTGCACATATCTGTCGCTAAAACGCGCCGCTTCACTAAACCCACTGATTGTAAAAATTTGTCTATTCGCATGCGTTTATTTTACCCTATTCTTTAAGTTTTTATCCATAACTTATTAGGGTTTTAGTTTTAGCATGTTAGCATTCAGCCACCACTCTTTTTAAGGAATTTGTTTGAAGTTTCAAATTGTGAGTTTGTTAGCCGCTCTTTTATTAGCCTCTTGCTTGCCCCCTAAAGGCCATCATTCTGGTTTGGTGAATCTTTATATCGCGCATCAGGGCCAAAGCGTGCGCACTTATTGGCGTAAAGTGGATAGAGGAGTTATCGCCAAACACAATGAAGTGCTTGAAAAAAACCCTAAAGCAAAGCTCAAAGACCCTAGAGGGCCTTTATTCATGCTAGGGAGTGAGCGCTTCATGCTTTTATGGAAAAACCGCTACGCTTTAGCCAAAGTCCAATCGTTCAAGCTAGATCCTGGGTTTTATTACTTGGATTCTTTTAGCGTGGAAACTCAAAAAGGCATCTTGCAGAGCGCTCCTGGCTATTCATACACTAAAAATGGCTATGATTTCAAAAACAACCGCCCTTTTTTCCTAGCCTTTGAAGTCAAACCTGACAGCAGGATCATTCTTCCTAGCGTGGAATTGAGCCTGATTAAAACCCCTAGAGGCCTTTTAGGGGTGTTCTTGTTTGACAATAACGAAAAGGGGGCTAATACCCAATGGATTGAAGGGAGCTTGAATTTAAAGCTTAAAAACGCTTCTTTTAAAGACGCATGGGGGTTGGAACGATAAAACGCAAGGCTTTATTTTATGGAGCGTTGGTATTAAAATATTAAAAAGTCTTAACAATATTATTAAATAAAAAATTACTTTTTATAGGCATTGATGAGTATTTTTAACATTAATAAATGTTTGTAAAAATAAAAATCAAGCGTGTTGCGGTGGTTGGATTGGATTTAATGGGTTTGATTAGAATGGGTTAGAATGGAATGATTGTATCTTAAGGTCAAAGCTAGAGACAACCCTAGTCAAGTTGCCCCTAGCCACACCGATATTACTCGTGATGCCCGTGGCAGCAACCTTCTTCTTGATGATGACTATCGCTAGTGCTGCAACAACCTTCTTCATGATGAGAGCTGTGATGGTGATGGTGGTGTTCACCGCCATGATAGTGGTGGTGGTGTGTGTGGTGATGGTGGTGGTGGTGCCCGCCGTGTTGTTCTTCATGGTGTGCCATGATGACTCCTTTGATTAAAAATTTAAACTCTAGCTCACTGGCTAGGATTTTATTCTACAATATAAAATCTAATTAATTGTTAATGAAAGAAAATTTAGCACTAATTTTTAATCCATATCCCCTAAATTTTGAATTATCGCTTGACTAAAACCAACGCCCCCTATTAGAAAAAAGACAAACACCACAAAAAAGTTTTCAAATTTGCTGAGAGAGTTTTTTCTCCCTCAATTGCCCACAAGCCGCTTCAATATCCAAAGCTTTAGATTCTCTAATGGTGCATAATAAGCCTTTGGAGTTTAAAAAATCCGCAAACATTCTAGCGCTCTCTAAACTGGGGCGTTCAAATTTAGAGCCTTCATGCGGGTTGAATAAAATCAAATTCACTTTGGATTTAATGCCGTTTAAAAGTTTTAAAAGTTTTTTAGCGCAATCCAGGCTATCGTTTAAATCTTTGATCAAAAGGTATTCAAACATCACTCTTTTGCGTTGCTCTAAAGGCCATTTCCTCACTTCATTCAAAACGCATTCAATGTTGTATTTTTTATTCAAGGGCATTAAAGACGAGCGCGTTTTGTCATCTACGGCGTGTAAGGATATGGCTAATTGCACGCCTAAATTTTTGCCCGCTAAAATAGGGATTTTATCGGCTACGCCGCTCGTGGAAATCGTGATTCTTTTAGGCGAAATTTGCATGCCAGTATTGAAAATTTCAATCGCTTTACACACCTCATCTAAATTGTTCAAAGGCTCGCCCATTCCCATAAAAACAATGTTGAGCGCTTTTTCAATGGGGAGGTTATTGTCTTCTTTAATGAGTAGGGCTTGCTGGATGATCTCGCTCGCTTTTAAGTTCCTTACAAAACCGCCTTTTTGAGTGAAACAAAACGAGCAACCCACTTGACAGCCGATTTGACAAGACACGCACACGGTGTATTTTTCCCCCTCTAAAATAGCGTTTGTCTCTTCATCAATCTTTTTGTCTTTCATTTTCAACAACACCGCTTCAAAAGTGTGATTGTCTCTTAAAGATTTAAAAAGGTATTTTTTAGAGCCATCAACGCTCTTTCTCACATGCGTGATTTCTATCGTGCGCAAAGTAAATTCTTGTTCCAAATAAGCGATAAAATCTTTTGAAAAATTATTTTGCATGTCTTTAAAGCTTGTTTTATACTTCGCATAGAGCCACAAATAAAGCTGTTTAGCCCTAAAGCTTGGTTTTAAAAGCTGGCCCAATTCCTTTAGAGTGAAATCATAAATGCTAGCTTTCATGCTTTAAGCCCTAATTCTAAAAGTTGGTGCAAGTGCAAGACCCCTAAAACCTTATTATGATCATCTACGCACACTAAAAGCTGGATCTTATGGCGCTCTAAAAATTCTAATGCTTCTAAAAGAAGAGCGTCCAAATTCTTAAAGCTTTTAGGCTTTAAAGTGGCAAAATGCCTCACCTCACTTTCCAAGCTAAGCCCTTTTAATAGTGCCCTACGGACATCGCCATCGCTTAACACCCCCACAAGCTCGTTGTTGTCATTGACTAAAATCGCGCTGCCTAGGCGTTTTTCACTCATTTCTATGAGCGCGTCTTTAAAACTTGTGCTAGGGGCGATTAGGGGGAGGTTCGTGGTTTGCAATAAATCTTTAACCTTGACAAAAAGCTTTCTGCCCAAAAGCCCGCCCGGATGAAAGGAGGCAAAATCTTCTTGGCTGAAGTTTTTCGCTCGCATCAAGCATGCCATTAAAACATCGCCTAACGCTAAGGTTAGAGTGGTGGAAGTCGTTGGAGCGGTGTTGATCGGACAAGCTTCTTTTTTGATTTTCAAGCTCAAATAATAATCGCCAAGTTTAGAGAGCGAGCTATTAGGGCTTTTGGTGAAAGTGATGATTTTATGGCTTAAGCGTTTTAAATGGCTCACCAGATTCAACAATTCCAAAGACTCGCCCCCATAGCTAATCATTAAAATCACATCGTTTTTTTCCACCATGCCCAAATCCCCATGCATGGCTTCTGTGGGGTGTAAAAACGCGCTCCTGTTACCGGTGCTTAGCATGGAAGCAACGATTTTTTGTGCCACTAAAGCGCTCTTACCCACGCCCACTATCACAAGCTTACCCCCCTTTTCTTGGCTTTTTAAAATGAGCTTGACAATCGCTTCCAAATCGTTAGGTTCTTGGAATTGTCCAACGCTTTCTAAAAGCGCACTCGCTTCATCTTTTAAAACTTGTATAGCGGTAGCGTTACAATCAAAAAGAATGGGCATGACAAATGATAGCCGGGTATTTTCTAAACTTTTTAAAGAGCGCTTTTCTGATGAAATTACGAGTGTGATCTTCTAATTTTTTAGGGTTATTCAAAATTTCGGCGTTGCTGGATTTTAGTAACATTTCTAAGCCCCCTTGAATTTCTTTAATCAAATGCTTTTCATCTTTGAAACCCACAAGCCCTAAACTGGAAAATTGAGAGCTTTCTAAAAGCGCTTGTTTGTTTTTATTCACAAAAATCGTAGCCGCAAACACCCCGGCGCTAGCGACTTCTTCTCTTTGCTGCACAATGCTTGTGTCAATACTCAAATTGCTTTGGTTATCCACATAGCTTTTCCCGCTTTTAATCGTGCCGACTTTTTTAATGAACGCAGGACCAACCTCCACCTGATCGCCATCTTCCATTAAATAGATGTTTTTTTCAGGCACCCCGCAAGCAATAGCGGTTTGTTTGTGGCGCGCGACATGGTTATATTCCCCATGCACGGGTAAGAAAAACTTAGGCTTAATGAGTCTTAACATGAGCTTTTGCTCTTCTTGGGCGGCATGCCCGCTCACATGGATATTGTCAAATTCTTGGTAAGCCACTTTGGCTTCTTTTTTGATCAAGAAATTCAACACCGCTGAAACGCTCGCTTCATTGCCAGGAATGGCTTTGGCGGAAATGATGACCAAATCGTTGGGTTTGATAGAAATGTGGCGGTGCTCATCAGTCGCCATGCGATAAAGCGCGCTCATGGTTTCGCCTTGTGAGCCGGTCGTTACGATTAAGACTTCATTGTCCGGGTATTTAGCGACTTCATTGGCTTCAATAAAAGATTGATAAGGCAAATGGATATAGCCCAATTCTCTAGCGATGTCTAGGTTTTTTTCCATAGAGCGCCCGATTACAGCGATCTTGCGGTTGTATTTAATGCCGTATTGTATGGCTTGATAGACCCGGTGGATATTGCTAGAGAAAGTGCTCATAATCACCCTCCCTTGCGCTTCTTTAAAAAGGGTATCAAAAGCCGGTGCTATGGTGCTTTCACTCGGCGTGGTCCCGGATTTATGGGAGTTGGTGGAATCGCTTAAAAGAAGCATCACCCCCTTTTCGCCATAGTGCGCTAAACGATACAAATCCGTGGGCAAATTATCCACCGGAGTGTGATCGATTTTAAAATCGCCGGTGTGGATGATCGTTCCCGCTTTAGTTTGGATCGCCAAAGCGCTGCTGTCAATGATAGAATGCGTGATGTGGATCCATTCAATGATAAATTCGCCCACGCTAATGGGGCAACGCTTTTCTACGATTTTAAAATACGAGCGGTATTTTTTCAAACCATGTTCATCAAATTTGCTCCCGATCAACCCCAAACTCAAAGGCGTGCCATAAAGGGGGAATTGCAACTCTTTAAACAAATAAGGTGTGGCCCCTATGTGATCTTCATGGGCATGGGTGATGATAATACCGGCGATTTTGTCCTTGATTTGGTGCAAGTAGGAAAAATCCGGGATTAAAATATCCACGCCAAAAAGCCCTTCTTTAGGGAAGCTCATGCCCGCATCAATCACGATCGCGCTTTTTGGGGTTTCAATGACCATCATGTTCCCCCCAATCTCGCCCAATCCCCCTAAAGGCGTGATTTTAACGCTCGCTTTAGAGTTTAAATTCATCTTATAATGCGGGTTTAAATGCTCCACTTGGATCTTGTTATTCGCTTCAACGCCCTTTTTTAACTCCTTATGAAAGCCTAAAGTCCCTCTCTCATTCACATGCAAAATTTCCGTAACGCCCTCTACTTTGTTGTTATCCAGTTCTTCTTTGGCGTAATTTCGTGTTTTGGCATGTTTAGGTTTGTGGTGGTTGTTTGGCTTTTTGTTGGGGCGATGCTCTTTTTTATGGTGCGAAGGCGCTTCATGGTTTGAAGACTCTGCGTTTTTTTGCGCGTTTTCTCTGAAACGCTTTTTGCGGTTGGTGAATCGCTCAAACGCCCCGGCTCGCACCTCATGGTGATCTTTTGAATTTTCACTGCTGTTTTCATGGTTTTCATTATTTTGGTTGTTATCAGTCATAACGATTATTCCTTTATTTCAATTTTTATCTTTCAATTTTTAAAAAGGCATTAGCCTTTTAAAAGGTAATTTAAGAGCTTGAGATAATCTTTTACCTCAGACGCCCTCACGCTTGTTGGTTGGCTTTCTAACGCTAGAAAATCTAACACCTTATCAAGCTTTTCTTTATAAGAAACGCTTTTTTTAAGATTGTTTGAAAGCGTCTTCCTGGGAGATGAGAAACAAGCTTTCAAAAAATCTTCTAATGTTTCAAACCCTTTTTGTAGGGCTTCTTCAAAAAATGGTGCTTGGGCTAATGAAGCCAACGCCTTTTCTTTCAGCGACTCTTTGATCACTTCAAACACGCTAGAAAACACCTTTGGAGGCGGACTAAACGCACTAGGCGGCACATCAAACAAAAGGGTAGCGTTCCCTATCGTGTGCACTAAAACGCTTAAAGCGTTCTGTGAATCTTTAGCGCAAAATTTGAGCGCCACTTCCTTTTGCGTCATCACCAATAAGCCCCTGCATTTAGGGTCTTTGAGCGCGTTTAAAACAAGCCTGGTAGCGATATAATAAGGCAAATTAGAGATCAAAAAATAAGGCTCTTCTTCTTTTAAAAAAAGAGCATCTTTTTCCACCAATTCTAATTGAAAAGGCTTTTTTTGTGCCTTTAGTTTTGATCGCATTTTCTCGCACAAATTGCTGTCTATCTCATAAGTCTTTAAGGGATAGCGATCCAACAACTTGAGAGTCAAATCCCCTAACCCCACGCCGATTTCAATTAATCTTAACGAATTTAAGGGAGGCAAAGCATTAACAATTCTGTCTAAAAACGACTCGTCCGTCAAAAAATGCTGTCCTAAAGACTTTTTAGCTACTACCATAAGAAGCGCTTCTAAAACTCCTCATATTATACCTTAAAAAGGGGATTTGTCTTTCCTTTTTAATGCAACTTTTTTATTATAGCTTTTTTCATTCAAAGATGTTGGTAGTTTTGACAATAGGAACGCTTCAATTAACACTCGTGGCGCTCGTATTAAAAATTAGTATTAAAATCTTTTTCGTTAATAATTGGTTAGATTTTGCATTATAAAATGAAATCCTAGCCAATGAGCTAGAATTTAAATTTCAATTAAAGGAGTCATCATGGCACACCATGAACAACAACACCAAGCGCAACAACAGCAACAACAACAGGCTAACAGCCAACACCACCACCATCACCACGCACACCACCACCATTACTATGGCGGCGAACACCACCATCATAATGCGCAGCAACACGCCGAACAACAAGCAGAGCAACACGCCGAACAACAAGCAGAGCAACAAGCTCAACAACAGCAACAACAACAAGCACACCAGCAACAACAACAAAAAGCACAACAACAAAACCAACAATATTGATTGGAGCGTTTTGTGGGGGCGGCCTTAGGGCTACTCCTAGCTTTTAGCTCTTTCTTTTAATCTAGTAAATTTATCCATTTAAACCAACCCTTTAACTTCGTTAGATTTTTAAACTTTTAAAATCCCTCTTTTGATGGTTATCAAATGGCTCTGTTTTCTATCCAATAAAGATAAGCTTATTCATTGAGTAGTCATAATGGGGCGTAAAACTTTGCCATGCGTATTTGGTGCGATCTAGGGGTGTTTTAAAGGGGTTTGTTGTAGAATCTCATCACGCCCCATAGTTGCGATATGGGGCAAATCCTATGTCAAAAGGAGCATGCCATGAAACACAAAAGTGGCAAACGCTCTTGGAAAACATTATACTTTGAGTTTGCTTTTTTAGGGCTTAAAGTGATCGTTTCTGTGAAACGCTGATTTTCTAAGAGCGTTCCCTTAAGCTTTTAAGCTTAAGGGTTTCCTTTATAAGCGGGTTTGTCCTTGACTTTTGGGGCGTTGGTCATTTTGGTATAAAACTTATTTTTTTAAGGGGATAGAAATAATTCTCCCCTCTATAAAACTAAATCCTCTCATAGAGTGCTTTTAAAAAATACCGCTTTGCTTTAACTCTTTGATTATTTGTCTTAAAAACTACTCCCTTAAAAACCCGTATTCATAGACTTTAGGCTGTATTTCTTTGGCGAGATCTTTTAGGGCGTCTTGCAAGTTAGCGTAAAGCTGTTTGTAATATTCATCTTTAGCTTTAGCGGGTGAATTTAATTTGCCTTGCGCATTACGGCCTTGAAAAAATTCCTTGATGTCATAAAGGCTTGCGTTGGCGTTATAGGGGCGATTTGCGAAATCTTGTTTGTGGTAATAGTGGTAATAGCGATAAATCTCTCTGCCAGCGTCAAACACCCTTGAAGCGCTCGGGCTGAATTTCAGGGGCTTGTTTTCTTTTTTGTCGTTTAAAAAGAGGCTATCGCTCTTTTTAGGCTCTTTGATTTCGCCTTTTAAAAAGTCTAATAAAGCATGGCTAGAATATCTTTCTTTGGCATTGACTTCAGTTTCGCTAAAGGGGATGAAATGATTGATCCCTTGAGCGGTGGTGATGCGGTTTTGGGTGTGAAAAAGCATGAAAATCAAACAATTGTTTTTGAACTCGCTATCGTCTTGCCATGTATCATCATAAGGGGCGTAGAATTGATCCCTATCGTTTTGCCATGTGGCTTTGATGCAATGGCGGATGGAAAAGTAGATTGCGCCGATGAGAAGGTTTGTGGGGGTTAAATTTTCATAGTGTAAATGGCTTGTGCCTTTATGATTTTGTAAATAATTTGTATTTTGGTGAGAAAAATCAGGGGCATCATAAACCAAAATACCCAAATAATCCTGCTCATCTTTGTAGATCTTAAACCACTCGTTTATACTCTTAACCCTATCCACTATCGGCTTAAAAGTTTTATACCCCAAAAATTCGCCAAGCGAGTCAAACACTTCCAAATTGAGCGCGTTGGTTGGTTTTAAGGGGGGGGGGTAGCGGTATCCCACACCAAAAAGCCGATGGGGAATTGCCCTTTCACGTTATCAAAGCTATCCGCAGGCACCATAAACCCCTCTAAAAATTTGGCTTTAAAGACTTCTCTGAATTTTTTAAAATTGCTAGAATTAAGGTATTTGAGCTTTGAAAAACTCGCCATGATGCAACCATCCAATTCCTTATAAATGCGCATGAAAAATTGAGCGAAAAGTTCGTTAGCCCCAGACCCCAAACAATCTTTATAGGTTTCATGAGTCTTGTTGTTTCTTGCGACTTTGGCTTTGTGTTCGCCTGTGCCGCTCATTTTAGCTTTGTTGCCCGCTTCTGCATAAGGCGGGTTGATGTAAATGATGAGCTTTTTTAACTTCTCTTTATCTTTTAAAATTTCTTGTAGGCTTTTAGGCACTTTTTCACTATAAAAATCATCGTTTAAAAAGTCAAATTGGAAAACATGGTTTTCTAGTAGTTTTAAGTGGTTTTTTGCAGCCAGATCTTTAATAATCGCCACATCGTTATGATCTAAAGTGGACAGATACAAATTCGCTTTATTCAATAAACCTCGAAGCAAATTCCCAGTCCCCCCAGCGCAATCCCAAATGATATAATCCTCTTGATAATCTTGCCCCAAAGCTTTAGCTAAATATTCTTGACTCTTTTCTACCCAAATCTTAGGGGTGAAAAACGCCCCCTTTCTTTCTCTAATATCATTTGAAACCAGTAAATCACGCCTTTCTATGATGTAGTCCCAAAATTCTCTTTTAGGTGGTCGTTCATAGATGTTCCAAAAGGTTTGGTGGGCTTTTTGCTTGTCGTTAAATGAAGTTTCATCAAAATTAAACGCCCCAAAATTATTTAACTTCTTATTGAATTTGTAATGATTGATTTTTAAAATGGTGTTAAGGCTTTCCAAAATGGTCTCATTACTCTCGCTTAATAAATCCGCTAAGTAAAAATCAGCGTCTAAAATGCCTTGTTTTTTAGCCTGTTGCCACTCAATAGAAATGCTAGGCTTAACATGTTCTACCCATTTGAAATACACATGCACGAAATTATTCTTATCTACAGGAATTTTAGAGCGTTTAGAATAGAGCAAATTATCTTTAATAAAGGCTTTGAGTTCTTTATTTTGAGTTTCATAATCAAAGATTAAAGCTTCTTTTTCTAAGAGTGGGGTAAGCTCATTGAGTAGGTGTTTAAAACTCTCGGTGTTATGGTTGCTTGGAGTTACAGAAAAATCTATATCGCTTCGTGTAAAAATAAAATCCAGTTTGTGATATTCCACAAAAAGAAAACTAAACGCATCAAACGCCCCTAAATATGGTGGGGGGAAATGCGTATAAAACTTATGCTTACCTATGGTTAGAATGAGTTGGGCTAAAGACTTAAAAAGCTCGCTTTTACCTTTTTTGCCCTCAGCCCATAAAATCGGCTCAATCCATAAAGGCTTGCCTTTGTTCTTATGGCTGTAAGTGATGATAAAATCAATTTTATCTCCGCTAAAGTCAAAGTTTTCAAAAAAGGCTTTGGCTACGCTAGATTTTAGGGGTTCTTCATTGAGGTTACTGAAATCTAAAAGCATTCAAAACACCACCGTTTTGTTTTCATGCACAAACACCCGATCTTCTAAAACCAGTTTTAAAGCCCTAGCCAAAACCAGTTTTTCTATATCCTTACCCGCTAGGCGCATTTTTTCCACGCTGTAATTGTGGTTAATGGGCAGAGTGTCTTGTATGATAATTGGCCCGGCATCAAGGCTTTCATTCACAAAATGCGCCGTGGCCCCAATGACTTTCACGCCCCTTTCAAACGCTTGCTGGTAAGGGTTAGCCCCAATGAATGCGGGCAAGAAACTATGATGGATATTTAAGATCTGATTTTCATAGCGCTTCGTAAAATCATGGCTTAAAATACGCATGTATTTGGCTAAAACGAGCAGATCCGCGCTCACTTTGTGTTTTAATTCCAGGTCTTTAATGATCGCTAAAACTTCTTTTTCATGCAAAATTTGATCAACACAAGGCGCGTAAAAATAAGGGATGTCAAATTTTTCCACTAAAGGGCGTAAAATCTCGTGGTTGGAAATAACGCCTAAAATTTGAGCGTTCAATTCCCCCCCATACACCCTTAAAAGCAAATCCCCTAAGCAGTGGCTCTCTTTAGTAGCGAGTAAAATGATGTTTTTTTTATGCGTTAAAATGACTTCAATCAATAACTCGTTAAAGTTTTCTAAGGCTTTAAAAAGAGCGGTTTTTAAGGATCGCTCTTCTTGCTCTTTAATTTCAGTATTCAAGGGCTTCATTTCTTTTTGGATTTTTAGCCGCATGAAAAAGCGCTGTTTTAAGGGATCAACAAATTCATCGTTTTTGACGATGTTATAGCCCTTGTTAGCGATAGTACTACTTATTGCGCTCACCAAGCCTTTAGAGTCTCTAGCTTGAATTTTTAAAATAAATTCTAACATCTTCATCTCATCAATAATTGATAGCCAAAGGCTTGCGTGATGATACTACTCGCTGATTGCGTGGCTTTTTCAATGAAGCGCTCCATAGGGCTTTTTTCTAGCCAATAAGCTTTTTTAACCTTACTCAATTCCATTAAGCGATCTTGGGCTTGTTTGATCGTGCTGATTTTATCAATGAGTTTTAATTTTAGAGCGTTTTGAGCGCTAAAGACCTTCCCTTCAGCAAAATCCTTATAATCCTTAGCGTTTAATTTTCTGGCTTTAGCGACATCATCCACAAACATTTGGTATTGCTCATTGACTAAATTTTGCAAAAAATCTTTTTCGTTGGGTTTCCACGCTCTGGTGAAAGTGCCTATTTCTTTGTATTCGCCCGCATGCACGCCTTGAGTGGCTACGCCGACTTTATTGAGCAAATTTTCCACATTCGCGCCTGAAAAAATCACCCCAATGGATCCTATCAAACTCGCTTTAGAGGCATAAACTTCGCTCGCTTGCATGCCCGCATAATAGCTCCCGCTCGCCATAACCCCCCTAGCATACGCTAAAACGGGCATTTTTTGCTTCAAATCAGCGATTTTTTCGCTCAATTCCACGCTCGCTGACACCGCCCCACCAGGAGAGTCAATCAAAAGCAAAACGCCCTTAATGCTAGGGGTTTTTAGGATTTTATCCACTTCTTTGTCAAAATCATCGGTGCTAAAAATCGCCCCATTTAAATAGAGTTTAGCGAGATTGGGCGGTTCGCTTGGCGCGCTTTCTTTAGCGCTAAAAAAGACTAACACAATCAATAACAGCACAAACGATTTGAAATACTTCGTGATAAAATCTAAAGGCATAATGATTAAAGCCTTAAAGATTTTTTGAATGAAACTCCACATGCGGTTTTCCTAGACTTAAAAATTTGACCATAAGAGTGTATTATACTTCAAATGTTTTAAGGATTAAATCATGGCGTGTAAATTTTGCCCTAAGATCAGAAAAACAGATTGGATTTTTATTTTAATCGCCGCTTTAGGCTTTTATGCAGTCAATAAACTAGGGTATGCGCCCAAATTCAATACCCACACTTCAAAGCTTTCACGCCCTATTGAAAAGCCTAGCGGTATGACTGAAGAAGAAAGGAAAAAGCGCTTTATTGAGTTGCAAAAAGAATGCTTACTCCATAAAGACAAGAAGGCATGCGAAGAGGTTTTTTAGATTGCATTTGTTGTTTTTTGCGCTTTTAGGGTGTAAATTTTTACGCCCTTTTTGTTTGCAAAAAGGCTTTTTTTAGCGGTGGTTTTTAGTTATTCTAACAACCCCAAACACCCCAAAATTCAAGCACTCTTAAGCTAAGTCTAAGTCTACTATAATCAAAGGATTTTAAAGGGAACTTAAAATCGTATTTATAAAGGTTTGGAATGAGTGAAAACATTAAAAAAACCACGAAAGCTTTTAGGGTTGATTTAGATAGTAGTGAAAATCAAAGTATTTTAAAATCCAGCACACGCTGTTCTAACAACCAGGCCCGTCAAGTTAATGAAGCGGCCAAAAAGATTTATGAATTGATTAAAAACGCTCCATATTCTAACGATGACATCATTTTAAACCACAATAAAATTAAAGAAGCCTTTTTTAGCCCGTTCGAACCGCAGCTAAAAACGCTCAAGTGTTCCTATCGCATTCGCATGCGGATAAAAATAAGGCTTTAAAGGTTAAAGACTATTTGGAAAGCAAAACAAAACACAAAGTGTTTATAGACTCGCTCTTTTGGGATTATAAAGACGATGTCTTAAACAAATTGGCAGAATACGCAGAATACGATGATATAAGTGGGATTGAAGACGCTTTCACGCTCATTCTCAAAAAGTCTTTAGAATACATGATCAAAAAATGCCCTTACTTCGTGTTTTTACAAAGCAAGAATAGTGTTTCTCTTAATCAAGATCTATTAGGCATCACTTATTCAGAATGGATTTATGAAGAATTAAGAATCGCTCATTCTATTAGCAGCGAGAGTCGCTTAACTATAATGATGGAGAGCTTTCAAGTTAGTCATGATATATCGCCATTTTTAAAACATCTAGAGACTATAACCCTCAGCAAACTATCGCAACAAATCAATTCATAGGAACAAGCATGCTTTTAGAAACTTATCAAAAATTACTGGGCGCGAGCTGTTTGGTGCTGTATTTAGTGGGCTGTGGGAGTGGCGGTGAATCGCCGATTGGGATGATTGCGAATAGTGAGAGTGAGTTTCAAATCAGCTCCAAAGCAGATAGCGTTACTATTCAAGGCGTGAAGCTTAATCGGGGTAATTGTGTCGTCAGATTTTCTCAAGCATATGATCGATCAATTTCTGTGCAAGACTTTAAAGATAAAGCAAATGCGTACTGGTATTACTGGTATTTTCAAGATAATAAACCGTTAGCAGGCATGCGGAATAAATTCTCTCAATTAGAGCAAAAGGGTGTGATGATGGAACCTCAAACCCTTAAATTTGGAGAAAGTTTCACAGCGCATTATAAGTGTCAAAATCTCATAGAAGTTGGAGTCAAAACCGACAAAGGCGCTTGGACTTTTAACTTTAAGAGATAAATATCAAACATGGAAAATACCCCAAAAGACAGAGCAAAAATCCTTATAGAAGAGCTTAAAATCTTGCAAGGCGTTATCAATAGAATGGCGCAAAATTCTTTAGAGTGCAAGAAATGGACACTCGCGCTCGCTGTGGGTGTCTTATCCCTTAAAATAGAAGCGATTTCTAATTCTTATGGGTTATGCGTTTTAGGGGTGTTGTTAGCATGTTTTTATCTTTTAGACGCTTATTATCTCACGCAAGAAAGGTTGTTTAGGGAGCAATACCAATGGCTGATAGAAAACAGGCTCAAAACCGATGAAAGATTGTTTGAAGTCTTTCCTGCTCATCAAACTTGCCGGTGCGTGCAATTCTTATGCTCCATGTTTTCGTTTAGCCTTTTCCCTTATTGGGTGTTAGGTCTTTGCTTGGTGGGCTATGGTTTTTGTTTTTGATTCTGTTTCAATGGAGTGTTGGCTATAAAACAACTTGACTCCAATCAAACGATAACTTTTGAAGCGTTTTAAGATTTAGGGTATCGCAAAATAACCCCCTATTTTCTCATGAATTTCACCATTTCTCATGAATTTCACCATAAAATAAAACTTAAAACTATAAAAATAAGGCTTTAAACACCAATACTTGATAAGAACAGAATTTTCAAATCCAAACGCATTCATAATCAGCTCAGACCCACCAAAAACACCAAAAGCAAAAATCAAACATTAAGAAATAAGAAACAACAAAAACAACAAGTAAAAAACCATAAGCAGTAAAAAAACAAACGATTAAGACATAAAAATTAAAACGCAATAAGTAAGAAATAACAAACAACAAGTAAACTAAACACATTAAACATTAAATATAAAGACACCAACAACTAAAAATATAAGCATTAAGAAATAACAAACAATAAGCAAACAAGAATTAAACAAAATCAAGAAGTAAAAAAAAGAAAGAATAAGCTCAATCTTTCAAAACTAAGCAACAAGAAGTTCTTTTGTCAGGTAATACTCTTGGCTTTCAATAAGCGAATATTAAAAGCTTTTCTCTAGAAAGGAGGTGATCCAACCGCAGGTTCACCTACGGTTACCTTGTTACGACTTCACCCCAGTCGCTGTGTGTGCCGTGGGCAGTAGCCAATTTAGCATCCTGACTTAAGGCAAACACAACTCCCATGGTGTGACGGGCGGTGAGTACAAGACCCGGGAACGTATTCACCGCAACATGGCTGATTTGCGATTACTAGCGATTCCAGCTTCATGCAGGCGAGTTGCAGCCTACAATCCGAACTGAGAGGTGTTTTGAAGATTGGCTCCACTTCGCAGTATTGCTTCTCTTTGTGCACCCCATTGTAGCACGTGTGTAGCCCTAGGCGTAAGGGCCATGATGACTTGACGTCGTCCCCACCTTCCTCCTCCTTACGGAGGCAGTATCCTTAGAGTTCTCAGCATGACCTGTTAGCAACTAAGAAAGGGGGTTGCGCTCGTTGCGGGACTTAACCCAACATCTCACGACACGAGCTGACGACAGCCGTGCAGCACCTGTTTTCAAGGTCTGGCAAGCCAGACACTCCACTATTTCTAGCGGATTCTCTCAATGTCAAGCCTAGGTAAGGTTCTTCGTGTATCTTCGAATTAAACCACATGCTCCACCGCTTGTGCGGGTCCCCGTCTATTCCTTTGAGTTTTAATCTTGCGACCGTACTCCCCAGGCGGGATGCTTAATGCGTTAGCTGCATTACTGGAGAGACTAAGCCCTCCAACAACTAGCATCCATCGTTTAGGGCGTGGACTACCAGGGTATCTAATCCTGTTTGCTCCCCACGCTTTCGCGCAATCAGCGTCAGTAATGTTCCAGCAGGTCGCCTTCGCAATGAGTATTCCTCTTGATCTCTACGGATTTTACCCCTACACCAAGAATTCCACCTACCTCTCCCACACTCTAGAATAGTAGTTTCAAATGCAGTTCTATGGTTAAGCCATAGGATTTCACACCTGACTGACTATCCCGCCTACGCGCTCTTTACGCCCAGTGATTCCGAGTAACGCTTGCACCCTCCGTATTACCGCGGCTGCTGGCACGGAGTTAGCCGGTGCTTATTCGTTAGATACCGTCATTATCTTCTCTAACAAAAGGAGTTTACAATCCTAAAACCTTCATCCTCCACGCGGCGTTGCTGCTTCAGGGTTTCCCCCATTGAGCAATATTCCCTACTGCTGCCTCCCGTAGGAGTCTGGACCGTGTCTCAGTTCCAGTGTGTCCGTTCACCCTCTCAGGCCGGATACCCGTCATAGCCTTGGTAAGCCATTACCTTACCAACAAGCTGATAGGACATAGGCTGATCTCTTAGCGATAAATCTTTCCCCCGTAGGGAGTATCTGGTATTAATCATCGTTTCCAATGGCTATCCCAAACTAAGAGGCACATAACCTATGCGTTACTCACCCGTGCGCCACTAATCAGCCTTCTAGCAAGCTAGAAAGCTTCATCGTTCGACTTGCATGTATTAGGCACGCCGCCAGCGTTCACTCTGAGCCAGGATCAAACTCTCCATAAAAGTGTTTGTCCCAAAGCTCTTTTGTTTTTTGATAGGCTGTTGTTATTCCTAACAACAGCTTTAGCGTATCACAAGAACTCGTTTTATTTGATTATTGAATAAAACGGGTTGTGTTCTTAAGTATTACAACAACAAAACAGAAAGAAACTTTTTAAAAAGGTTTAGCCAAACGCTAACCTAAAAATACTCTCATGCCATATCAGTCATCAATCATAATGATATAATCATCATAATCAATGAAATTGATTGGCACTGGTTGGATAAGAATTTCTTATAAAAGAATGAAAGTTATAAAAACCCTCACTCTTTCAAATAAGTTATCCTTAAATCATTTAGAATATCCCTTTAAAAAGAACTTCTATCAATTTGCTTAGTTTTCAAAGATCGTTTGCTTTTAATCAGCTATCCTTGTAAGGTATCAAGCGACTTTTTAAAAGCCCTTGCTGAAACAAGGAAATGAAAGTATAGTCATAGAAAGCTTAAGGTTTGCTTAAACTATGGAATGTTTGGGAAAATATTTTGATTTTTTAGAGCGCTTAAAAATTGCACGATCTTTTCTTTAGGGATAATCACCAAACTTTCGTGGTTTTCTAAAGTGCTGCTAGCCATTCCCATAAACTCCCCTACTTCGCTAAAATAGGGCCTCCCTCCCCACAACATGCTCCCCTTTTTAAAAGAACTATCAAGCGAAAGAAACTTTTTAGATTTCAAAAGTTCAGCCACAGAAATGCCCGTTATCTGTATAGAAAAAGAATTCCCCTCATTCAACGCTGGGTAGTAGAGATCAGAATTGGGTGCTTTTTGATCGGTATAAGGATTTGAATGAAAAGTTTGAGCGTATTTTGTGTAAATCCTTGCATGATAATAGCTCTCTTCTCTTTTATGGCAATAATCGTCTCTAAAATCGGCGGTTTTTAAAAGCGAAAGCCCTTGATTCCTATCCATCGCTTCAAGGCGTAGGCTAGCTATACAAATCAGCTCTTTAGCGCTGCTGTCTTGCATTTTGGCCAAAATCGTTTTAGGGTATAAGCCGTTAGAATAAAGCGTTTCAGAAGAAGCGATATAACGCCCGTTTTTGAGCAAAGTCGCATAGCCTTCTTTATAAGTCCCATCGCTAAAATACACCTTCAATAACGCAACAGAATAAACCCATGCAGGGAGCGTTGGATCAAGGGGCGGATCGTCTCTAACGATTTGAATGCTATTAGCGTTCATCATGCATGAAAATAAAACGATACAACAACCAACCGCTAATCTTTTATGCCAAAACACCATTATCAAACTTACCGCTTAAATTTCAAAAGTATCCTACGGCACTATCGGCCAAAATACCATTTGTTTTAATTTGTTGCTATAATAGATCATTTGAATGACAAAAGCTTATCGCAAAGGTTTATGATGGATCCAATTAAAACTTATGAAATTAAAGAAGAAGAGCTTGCAAAAACCGCTTACGCCACGATCAAAACCAATAAGGGCAATATCGCTCTAAAGCTTTTTTACAAAGACGCGCCCCAAGCGGTCAGTAACTTTGTAACTCTAGCTAAAGAAGGCTTTTATGATGGGCTTAATTTCCATCGTGTGATCGCCGGCTTTGTGGCTCAAGGAGGCTGCCCTTATGGCACAGGCACAGGCGGGCCAGGACACCGCATCAAATGCGAAGTGGTCCATAACCCCAACAAGCACAAAAGAGGCTCTATTTCTATGGCGCATGCTGGGAGAGACACAGGGGGGAGTCAATTTTTCTTGTGTTTTGTGGATTTGCCCCATTTAGATGGCGAACACACCGTGTTTGGCAAGATCACTAGTGCAGAAGGTCTTAATGTCTTGGATAAAATCAAGCAAGGCGATATGATAGAGAGCGTTGTGTTTAGCCCTTCTCTATAAGGAACAAGAGATTAAACATGCTCATACTCAGCCGCAAAGTTAATGAAGGGATTGTCATTGATGATAATATCCACATTAAAGTCATTTCCATAGATAGAGGGAGTGTGCGTTTAGGGTTTGAAGCGCCTGAAAGTACCCTTATTTTGCGCGCTGAACTCAAAGAGGCCATTGTGAGCGAAAACCAAAAAGCTTCTGCTTCCGTAGATGAAAGCGTGTTAGAAAACATCAAAAAGGTCATTAAGCCTTGATGCATGTTTTTGAAGTTTATCCTAAAGTCAATATTTTTTTAAAAATCCTTCACAAAGAAGGGGCTTACCACAAGCTCATTTCTCGCATGTGTTTGGTCAAAGACAAGCTCAAAGACATTATCAGCGTCAAAAGCGCGCTTTCTTTTTCGCTAAAAGGGGATTTTGACTGCCCTTTAGAAGAAAACTCGCTCTTTAAAGCCCTCCAAATTTTAAAAAATTTTTTAAAATCAAAAAATTTCTCTCATTCTGTCATCAAATCCCTAGACACCCTAGCGATTGAAGTGGAAAAAAACATCCCCACTCAAGCCGGATTAGGCGGTGGGAGCGCTGATGCTGGGGGGCTATTGTATCATTTAAATCAGATTTTTGACTGGCGTTTGAGTTTAGAAGAGCTTTATACTATGGGATCTTTAGTGGGCGCGGACACTAACTTTTTCATCTCGCAATACAAAAGCGCTAACGCCACTTCTTATGGCGAAGTCATTGAAAATTTTGAAGAAGAGTCTTTAGGAAATCGCCTAGAAATCTATGCGCCAAATCATGTTTTTTGCAGCACTAAAGCCGTTTATCAAGCTTATAAGCCTAAAACTTGTTTTTCTCAAGCTAAAGAATGGCTTAAAAAACCGAGTTTAGAATGCCTAAAAACTTATGATAGAAACGAATTAAACGATCTTTTAAAACCGGCTTTACTCACTAACCAAGCTTTAAGAAGTATAGAAAGCGAATTAGGCAAGGAGTGGTTTTTTAGCGGGAGCGGGAGTGCGTTTTTTAGGCTAAAGCCTGTGCAAAAAGGGGGCGAATGAAACTCATTGCTAGCAATAAAAAAGCCTATTTTGACTATGAAATTTTGGAAACTTTAGAAGCGGGATTAGCGCTTTTAGGCTCTGAAGTGAAGGCTTTAAGGCAAACTAGGGTGAATTTAAAAGATAATTTTGTTAAAATAATCAAAGGAGAAGCTTTTTTATTTGGTGTTCATATATCATATTTAGATACAATCCATGCGTATTACAAGCCCAATGAAAGGCGAGAGCGTAAGTTGCTTTTACACAAAAAGCAATTATTGAAATGGCAAATTGAAGCGTCTAAAGAACGCTTGAGTATCGTAGGATTGAAATTGTATTTTAACCAAAGAAATAGAGCTAAAATCCAAATTGCTTTAGTGAAAGGAAAAAGATTGCACGACAAAAGACAAAGTCTTAAAGAAAAAGCGCTCAATAAAGAAATTCTTACCGATTTAAAACACCACTTTAAAGGATAATAATGAAAGAAATGGTAGATTATGGGATTATAGGGTTTTTGATCTTCCTCTCTGTTATCGTTATAGCGATCGCAATAGAAAGGTTGTGGTTTTTTGCCACTCTTCGTGTAGATGACTACACAGACAGGCGTAAACTGGAATTAGCCTTACACAAACGCTTGACTTTAGTGGCCACGATTGGCTCAAACGCTCCTTATATCGGTCTTTTAGGAACGGTTATGGGGATCATGCTCACTTTTATGGATTTAGGATCCGCTTCTGGCATTGACACTAAAGCGATCATGACTAATTTAGCCCTTGCTTTAAAGGCGACCGGCATGGGGTTATTGGTAGCGATCCCTGCGATTGTGATTTATAACTTGCTCGTGAGAAAAAGCGAGATTTTGGTTACCAAATGGGATATTTTCCACCACCCGGTTGACACGCAATCCCATGAGATTTATAACAAAGCCTAAGGATTAAGCGGTGAAAAAAGTAGAATCCATGAATGTGGTGCCTTTCATTGACATCATGCTTGTGTTGTTGGTGATCGTGCTTACAACGGCGTCTTTTGTGCAAACTTCAAAGCTCCCTATCAGCATTCCTCAAGTGGATAAAGACAGCACTGATTCTAAAGACGTGTTGGACAAAAAACAAGTTACGATCGCCATTTCTAATAAGGGTTCTTTTTATTTTGACGATAAAGAAATCAGCTTTGAAAATTTAAAACACAAGGTTTCCACTTTGGCTAAAGACACCCCTATTGTCTTGCAAGGCGATAAGAAAAGCAATTTGGATAACTTTATCAAAGTCGTGGATTTATTGCAAACGAACAATTTGAAGCAGCTTTACATTCTTGTTGAAGATAAAAAGAATCAAAAAAATTAGTTTTAGTCAATTTTTAGCATTCTTTAGCTAAAATCTGTGTTTATGTTTAATTTTTATCAAGGGAGTTTTAAATGAAACGCACTTACCAACCACACAACACACCAAGAAAGCGAACCCATGGCTTTCTTGTGAGAATGAAAACCAAAAACGGGCGCAAGGTGATTAATGCCAGACGAGCTAAGGGCAGAAAAAAGCTTTCCGTCTAAACCCTATGACTCTTTAAAAAACAAGAGTGAGTTTGACAGGGTTTATCAAAAGGGGTTTAAAAAACATAACCCTTTTTTTTCGCTCTTTGTTTTGGATTTGTCAAAAGAGTCGCCAAAAGAAAAAGCGGGCTTTAAAGATCCGCTCTTTTGTAGGCTTAAAGACAAAAAAACGCTTTATTTATTAGGCTTGAGCGTGTCCAAAAAAGTCGGCAACGCCGTGAAACGAAACCTTATCAAACGCCGTTTGCGTTCGCTTACATTAAAGCATGCCGCTCTTTGTCAAGGGCTTGCTTTGGTGTTTGTGCCTAGAAGCGATTGTTACCATTTGGATTTTTGGGCTTTAGAAAAACATTTTTTAGAAATGCTAACTTCCATTAAAAACTATATGAACAAAGCCTTAAAAGACTTGAAAAAAGGAATAACTCATACCTATGCGAAACAATAAAACGCCTTTTTTGAGTGCGATTTTTACGGCATCAATTAAGGGTTACCAACGCTTTTTTTCGGCTTTCACTTTTTCAAGCTGTCGGTTTTACCCCACTTGCTCCAACTACGCTCTGTGGTTGCTCTGTTTTGAAAACCCTTTGAGCGCTATGGGTAAGATCATTCTAAGGATACTCTCATGCAACCCTTTTTGCTCTGGGGGCATTGCTTACCCTACTACTCGCTTGAAACGCCCTAGTTTGCTCCAATCTCATAAAGATTTTAACCGCAATTTTAAAACCATTACTTTTTGGCTCGTTCCTACTACAAAAAGCCGCACAACTTACTACATCATTAAGGTTTAATCACAATGGATAGAAACAACAATAATAATCTCCGCTTGATTTTAGCGATCGCTCTGTCTTTCTTGTTTATCGCTCTTTATAGCTATTTTTTCCAAAAACCAAACAAAACAACAACCCAAACCACAAAGCAAGAAACAACCAACAACCACACAACAACAAGTCCTAACGCGCCCAACGCCCAACATTTTAGCGTTACTCAAACCATCCCCCAAGAGAATTTGTTAAGCACCATTTCTTTTGAACATGCCAGGATTGAAATTGATTCTTTAGGGCGCATCAAACAGGTTTATCTCAAGGACAAAAAGTATCTAACCCCCAAACAAAAGGGCTTTTTAGAGCATGTGGGCCATCTTTTTAGCTCCAAAGAAAACGCGCAACCCCCCCTAAAAGAGCTCCCCCTTTTAGCAGCCGATAAACTCAAGCCTTTAGAAGTGCGTTTTTTAGACCCTACGCTCAATAACAAAGCGTTCAACACCCCTTATAGCGCTTCAAAAACCACTCTTGGGCCTAATGAACAGCTTGTTTTAACCCAAGATTTAGGCGCTCTTACTATCATTAAAACCCTGACTTTCTATGATGATTTGCATTATGATTTAAAAATCGCCTTCAAATCGCCCAATAACCTTATCCCTAGCTATGTGATCACCAATGGTTACAGGCCGGTGGCTGATTTGGACAGCTACACCTTTTCAGGCGTGCTTTTAGAAAACAACGACAAAAAAATTGAAAAAATTGAAGATAAAGACGCTAAAGAAATCAAACGCTTTTCTAACACCCTCTTTTTATCCAGCGTGGATAGGTATTTCACCACCTTGCTTTTCACTAAAGATTCTCAAGGTTTTGAAGCCTTAATTGATTCAGAAATCGGCACTAAAAACCCCTTAGGGTTCATTTCTCTTAAAAATGAAGCGAATTTGCATGGCTATATTGGCCCCAAAGATTACCGCTCTTTGAAAGCGATTTCACCCATGCTCACTGATGTGATAGAGTATGGCTTGATCACTTTCTTTGCTAAAGGCGTGTTTGTTTTACTGGATTATTTGTATCAATTCGTGGGTAATTGGGGTTGGGCTATCATTCTTTTAACGATTATCGTGCGCATCATCCTTTATCCTTTAAGCTATAAGGGCATGGTGAGCATGCAAAAGCTCAAGGAATTAGCCCCTAAAATGAAAGAACTCCAAGAAAAATACAAGGGCGAACCCCAAAAGTTGCAAGCCCACATGATGCAGCTTTACAAAAAACATGGGGCTAACCCATTAGGGGGTTGTCTGCCTTTAATCTTACAAATCCCGGTGTTTTTTGCCATTTATAGAGTGCTTTATAACGCTGTGGAATTGAAAAGCTCAGAGTGGATCTTATGGATTTATGATTTATCCATCATGGATCCGTATTTTATTTTACCGCTTCTTATGGGAGCGTCTATGTATTGGCACCAAAGCGTTACGCCAAACACCATGACCGATCCCATGCAAGCAAAGATTTTTAAACTCTTGCCCCTATTATTCACAATCTTTTTAATCACTTTCCCTGCAGGGTTAGTCTTGTATTGGACCACGAACAACATCCTTTCGGTGTTGCAACAACTCATCATTAATAAAGTCTTAGAGAATAAAAAACGCATGCATGCGCAAAACAAAAAGGAACATTGATGCAAAATTTTATTGAAATCAAAGCCAAAACCTTAGAAGAAGCCCTCATTCAAGCTTCTATCGCCTTGAATTGCCCCATTATTAATTTGCAATACGAAGTCATTCAAACGCCCTCTAAAGGTTTTTTAAACATCGGTAAAAAAGAAGCCATTATTTTAGTGGGCGTTAAAGAGAGCGTTAAAGAGGTTAAAGAAGAGAGCGTTAAAGAAACCAACACGAAAGAAATCCATCAAAACAATATAGAAGAAAAAAAACAAAACTTAGAAACAGAAACACCGCAAGAAGAAAGAATCACCCCTAAACCCCCTAAAAAAAACCCTAAAGAAGAATCTCATAATGGAGACAAACTCCATGAAATTAAGCAAGAATTGAAAGACTTATTCTCCCACTTGCCCTATAAAATCAATAAAGTGGAAGTCAGCCTTTATGAACCGGGGGTTTTATTGATTGATATTGATGGCGAAGATTCCGCCCTTTTAATTGGCGAAAAGGGTTATCGCTACAAAGCCCTTTCTTACTTGCTCTTTAATTGGATCCACCCTACTTATGGCTATAGTATCCGCTTAGAAATCTCCACTTTTTTACAAAACCAAGAAAAGGTTATGGAAGCGCAACTCCAAAGCGTGATCATGACCGTGCATGAGGTGGGTAAAGGGCAGATGAAAGCCCCTGATGGCGTTTTAACCTATATCGCTTTAAAGAAACTACGAAAAGCGTTCCCTAACAAATATGTTTCTATCAAAACCAACTTAAACGATGAAAAATACATCGTTATCAACGACTTTAACAATGAATGACACCATCGCCGCTATCGCTACCCCTTTAGGCAAGGGAGCGATTAGCATCATTAAAATCAGCGGCCATAACGCCCTAAACATCCTCAAACAACTCACCCAAAAACAAGACTTCACCCCCAGATACGCTTACGTGTGCGATATTTTTTCTAATGGCGTTTTATTGGACAAAGCGCTAGTCATTTATTTCAAAGCCCCCTATAGTTTCACCGGTGAAGATGTGTGCGAAATCCAATGCCATGGAAGCCCCCTTTTAGCGCAAAATATCTTACAAGCCTGTTTGAATTTAGGGGCTAGGCTCGCTAAAGCGGGGGAATTTAGCAAAAAAGCCTTTTTAAACCATAAAATGGATTTGAGCGAGATTGAAGCGAGCGTTCAGCTCATCCTTTGTGAAGATGAAAGCGTTTTAAACGCTCTGGCTAGGCAGCTTAAGGGCGAGTTAAAAATTTTTATTGAAGAAGCCAGAAATAATCTTTTAAAGCTTTTGGCGAGTTCAGAAGTTTTGATTGATTATAGCGAAGAAGACATCCCTAGCGATTTTTTAAAGGAAGTGTCTTTTAATTTAGAAAAACAAATCGCCTCTTTTAAGGATTTGTTAGACTTTTCTAACGCGCAAAAACAAAGGAACAAAGGGCATGCCTTAAGCATTGTTGGCAAACCCAATGCCGGTAAAAGCTCCCTATTAAACGCTATGCTTTTAGAAGAAAGGGCTTTAGTGAGCGATATTAAAGGCACGACAAGAGACACTATAGAAGAAGTCATTGAACTAAAAGGGCATAAGGTGCGCTTGATTGATACGGCTGGCATTAGAGAGAGCACGGATGAAATAGAGCGTTTAGGGATTGAAAAAAGCCTTAAAAGTTTAGAAAATTGCGACATCATTTTAGGCGTGTTTGATCTTTCTAAACCCCTAGAAAAAGAAGATTTTACTATCATTGACACCCTTAATCGCGCTAAAAAGCCTTGTATTGTCGTTTTGAACAAAAACGATCTAGCCCCCAAACTAGAGCTTGAAATTTTAAAATCTTATCTTAAAATCCCTTATTCTATCCTAGAAACCAACACCCTAAATTCCAAGGCTTGCTTGAAAGATTTGAGCCAAAAAATCAGTGGGTTTTTCCCCAAACTAGACACTCAAAACAAACTTTTGCTCACTTCCCTAGCCCAAAAAACCGCCCTAGAAAACGCCATTACTGAATTGCAAAACGCTAAAAGCCATTTAGACACTTTAGAGCTTTTTTCTTATCATATTTTAAGCGCGATAGAAAACTTGAACTTGCTCACCCGCCCTTATGAAACCAGCCAAATGCTTGATAGCATGTTTAGCGAATTTTGCTTAGGCAAATGAAACCGCTTAAAGAATGGATAAAACCCTTTTTAGCGCTACTTTTTAAGACTTTTTACCCATTAGCGCCGTTTAGTATCCGTATTTGCAAAAAACCATACTGCCATTTTTCAAAAAGGGGTAAAATGAGCTAGTTTAAAATATATACATACTATCAACTGCCTATCAACTGTTTTTGAGTAAAAATGTTAAAAAAGACAATAAGGAGATTTCATGCTAAAACTCGTTAGTAAAACGATTTGTTTGTCCCTAATCGGATCATTCACCGCTGTAGAAGCCTTTCAAAAACACCAAAAAGACGGCTTTTTTATAGAAGCCGGCTTTGAAACCGGGCTATTACAAGGCACACAAACCCAAGAACAAACCATAGCCACCACTCAACAAAAACCCAAACCAAAACCCAAACCCAAACCCATTACCCCTCAAAGCACCTATGGGAAATACTACATCTCCCAAAGCACCATTTTAAAGAATGCGACTGAGTTGTTTGCAGAGGACAATATCACCAACTTAACCTTTTATTCTTTAACCCCTGTGTATGTAACCGCTTATAACCAAGAAAGCGCTGAAGAAGCAGGCTATGGTGATAGCAGCTTGATTATGATACAAAACTTCTTGCCTTATAATTTAAACAATATTGAGCTGAGTTATACAGACAATCAAGGCAATGTAGTCAGTTTGGGCGTGATAGAGACTATCCCTAAACAATCTCAAATCATTCTGCCCGCAAGCTTGTTTAACGATCCGCAACTTAACGCTGATGGCTTCCAACAACTCCAAACCACCACCACAAAATTTTCTGATGCCAGCACGCAGAATCTGTTTAACAAGCTCAGCAAGGTTACAACCAATCTTCAAATGACTTATATCAATTACAACCAATTTTCTAGCGGTAACGGCACTGGTTCTAAACCCCCATGCCCTCCATACGAAAATCAAGAAAATTGTGTGGCTAAAGTGCCGCCTTTCACCTCTCAAGACGCTAAAAATTTGACCAATTTAATGCTGAACATGATGGCGGTGTTTGACTCTAAATCGTGGGAAGATGCTATTAAAAACGCCCCCTTTCAGTTTAGCGACAACAACCTGTCAAAGCCATGTTATTCCAATTATTCTACATGCGTGAACCCTTACAACGATGGGCTTGTGGATCCTAAATTGATCGCTAAAAATGCCGGAGATGAATACAATATAGAAAACGGGCAAACAGGCTCAGTGATATTAACGCCGCAAGATGTTATCTATAGCTATAGAGTTACAAATAATCTTTATGTGAATCTCTTGCCCCCAAGAGGAGGGGATTTAGGGCTAGGGTCTCAATATGGCGGCCCGAATGGCCCAGGCGATGATGGCACCAATTTTGGCGCTTTAGGGATATTGTCTCCTTTCTTAGACCCTGAAATACTGTTTGGCAAAGAATTGAATAAAGTCGCCATCATGCAATTAAGAGACATCATCCATGAATACGGCCATACTTTAGGCTATACGCATAACGGGAACATGACTTATCAAAGAGTGCGCATGTGTGAAGAAAACAATGGGCCAGAAGAGCGCTGTAAGGGCGGGAAAATAGAGCAAGTAAATGGGCAAGAAGTGCAAGTGTTTGACAACGGGCATGAAGTGCGAGACACCGATGGCTCTACCTATGATGTGTGCTCTCGTTTTGGCGGCAAAAATCAGCCCGCTTTCCCTAGCAATTACCCCAATTCCATTTATACTGATTGCTCTCAAGTCCCCGCCGGGCTTATAGGCGTTACCAGTGCGGTTTGGCAGCAACTCATTGATCAAAACGCTCTACCGGTGGATTACACTAATTTGAGCAGCCAAACCAACTATTTAAACGCCAGTTTGAACACGCAAGATTTTGCGACCACTATGCTTAGCGCGATCAGTCAAAGCCTTTCATCTTCTAAATCTAGCACCACTACCTATCGCACTTCAAAAACCTCACGGCCCTTTGGAGCCCCCCTATTAGGCGTTAATCTTAAAATGGGCTATCAAAAATACTTTAATGATTACTTAGGGTTGTCTTCTTATGGCATCATCAAATACAACTACGCTCAAGCCAATAACGAAAAAATCCAGCAATTAAGCTATGGCGTGGGAATGGACGTGTTGTTTGATTTCATCACCAATTACACCAACGAAAAGAACCCTAAAAACAATCTAACCAAGAAAGTTTTCACTTCCTCTCTTGGGGTGTTTGGGGGGTTAAGGGGCTTATACAACAGCTATTATTTGTTGAATCAATACAAAGGGAGCGGTAATTTAAATGTGACCGGTGGGTTGAATTACCGCTACAAGCATTCTAAATATTCTATAGGCATTAGCGTTCCTTTAGTCCAGTTGAAATCTAGAGTCGTTTCTAGCGATGGTGCAACTACCAATTCTATCACCCTTAATGAAGGGGGCAGTCATTTTAAAGTGTTTTTTAATTACGGGTGGATTTTCTAGGGGTTAAAAATTGGCTTTAACCCTCTATTGACTCTAAAACGCTCTTTTTAGGATCTCTTGTAGGCGTTTTTAGTTCTGTTTTGCACATGGGTGTGAGAGTTCGCTCTTTTTGTTCTCACATCGCTTGCGTGTTTTCTTTAAGCTTACTGAAGCTTTTTTCTATCTCATTTGTTTGTTTCATGTTTTTGTTCTCCTTTCACATTCAAACGCCCCTTTTTAGGCGTTTGTTTGGTTTAAAATTGCGTTAGTTTTTAAAAAAGTTTGTTAGTTTGTGGGACAAAAAGATAGACCCTAGCTTTGGGTATTTGAACGCCCAAAGTCATTTGGTTTTTTCAAACAAGCTCGCTTGCGTAGGCTCTTAAAAAAAATTTTAGTTTTTGCGGATTTTAGTTTTTAGTGGGTTTAGTTTTAGAGAAGCTTGTGGGATAAAGAGTATTGAATGATATTTAGTTTATTTGGCGAGAACAAAAGCCACAAACCTTTAGAGGGTTTATTTTAATGGGTGCGAAAATGCCACGCTAAACAAAATAATGACGCTATAAAACTGAATGAATAAAAAAGTGCAAGCAAGATTAATATCCTGCTTATAACCCCGTATTGCCTTGCCCTTCTTTATTGGCATAATCTTTCAGTTCTTTATAAAGCAAAGATTGCAAGCGCGTGATAGCAAAATTCTTATTCTTTTCATCCACTTCAAGGCTTCTATTCAATACAGGCGTGCCTTGACAATCGCTCGCGCTAACAACCACTCTAATGCGTGTGGTGCCATTAGCGTTTTCGGTAAAAACTTCATTTTTGATTTGATAAAGCTTTTCTTCATCGCTAGGGGTCAATACTCTAGCGTAAGCGCTCATGAGAGCGTTTTTAATCTCTGCGTCGCTGTTATCATCAAAAGCGATTCGCACTTTAGGTTTGAAAGCGTTTTGATAATAGATTTTTTCATAATTTTCTAACGAACTCACCGGGACAGAATACGCTTTTAAAATCCTTTCTATAGGCATCGCTTTAGCCAATAAATCCCCCATGCTCTTAGATTGTTGTAAAAAAACCCCTTTACAAACTTTAGGCATTAAGGTGGAAAACTGCCCATAAAGAGCGTTATACTTATCCCTTAAACCCTGCAAAAACAAGTTTTGATTAATCCTTACTCTGGTGTAGTAGATCCCTTTTTGCGCTTCTTGATTGACAATTTCTACATTATTCAATTCCAAGTCATCGGTTTTTAAATTAATCGTTTGCGAATCACTGGATTTTAACTTATTATCCACACGACTTTTTTGAATATGGATTTGTGAATTGACCACCACGCTAATAGAAGCCACTAAATCCGCTAACGCTTTTTGTTTAGAAGCCTCTTTAGAAGTGGCTGAACCACTCCCATAAAGATAGCCTTTTTGGGTGTTTGTTTTGTTATAGGCCTTGCTATACCACTTAGGCTCTGCACTTAAATTGGCACCCACAAAAGCCACAAGGCATGCAAGAATAATCTTTTTCATTATCAATCCTCACTCATTCATTAAAGCGACATGCTTCTTAGTAATCCTTAAAAGCACATAAACTTTATCCGTATCAATAAAAGTGGCCTTTAGCTCACTAGCCTTAATCTCTATTTTATCCCCCTTGAAAGCTTCCATCACTTTCTCTAAGGCGTTTTGTCTGGCTGAGGACAAGCTATAATCCATATCTGAAAGCAATATATCGCTCACCCCACACACTAAAATTTTTTCGTCTTTGGTTTGGGTCTTTTCAATCTGCACTTCTTTTGAGCAATCTTTTGCCCACTTAGGCAAGGACTTCCCCCACGCCACTCCCAACACCAAAACAAGTGCGATAGCAAGGCGTTTCATTAAAACCCTACTTTTTAACCATGCCTAACTCTTCGCGCACTTTATCCACAATTTGCTTATCCAAGCCCACTAAAACAAAAACCCTATCTTTACCAACATAGCGGGCAAGCATTTTAGAAGCGATCAATTCCTTATCCACCAATTGAGAAATTTTTTCAGTATCAGTGCCGCTGATGGACCTTTTACCAGAAGCGTCTACCGTTCTAGTTTTTTCATTTTCCAAATCTTTTTGTAAAGTGGATTTTAAATTCGCCGCTAAATTAGCCCTAGCCTTCGCTGTAGCCTGGTTAGTAGAATAATCCACATCATTATTGGTGATCAAATCTTCAGCCCTTCCTAAAAAGACCCCTGAATATTTTTCATACTTCGCCACTTTTTCCAAATCCCCTACAACCCAATCAGGAGCGCCTTTAGTCGCTTCTTTGTATGCCTTATTGCTTTTACTGATACCTGATTTTGGGGCATGGCTGCAACCTACGATCACCATCGCTGCTATCACACTCATCCCTAAAATTTTTTTAACTTGATTTTTCATTGTTCATCCTTTCAAATATAAATTTAAAACATACGCTTATTGCTAGCGTTCTTCACAATAGGCTTAACATCGCTCCATACCTCTTCACCCGTTTTCCTATTGGTAAGGCTTAGGGTGAAGTCATAGTCCAAGCGCTGCCTAGAACTACTAATAGAGGCTGCGATACTAGATACTTTACCACTTAAAGATAAATCAGCGGCTTTTAAAGTGCCTTTTTCTACAGTGGTGTCTTGATTATACTCTTCGCTCTCTCGTTCTTTTTCGCGCTGTTTCACCATTCGGCTATCCGCTGCAATGCCACTCCCTCCACTCGCCCTTGTGATATTGAACCTCCCATTAGATCGCAACCGCAACTGCCGTGCGATTTCAGTCGTCAAAAGATTCATGTCCAAATTGGGTTGCGTGGTGTCGTTAATCACATCTGAAACTTCAATCAAATGCTTGCCCTTGAGTTGCTCAAAATTAGGGTCGCTAAACATGGAATCTAACATCGCGTTAGCGGTTAGTAATAAATCCGTGCTGTTAATACTTGCAGTCGTATTTTTAGTGGCATCATTCACATTTTGATAAGTCGCCATTTCGCTTGAGCAACCCACCCACAATAAAGCACTCAAAATCACCGAGCTTATAATTTTTAATTTTGTTTTCAATAACATAATGATAGAAACTCCCTATTCAAAATTTAAAACAGATACTTCCGTTCCTAATTTTAAACTTCTAATATAAACACATAGTCAGTGTTTTTGCGGATTTTAGCATTTTATGTGTCTTTTTTTTCACATTCTACAAGTTCTAGCCCTACAAATTTCACACTGTAAGCATTAATACCACAAATCCGCTCATTTTTAGCTTAATTAAAGAAACTTTTTTAACAAACATCTTATTTAAAAACGATAAAAACGATTTTTTGAGATTAAAGAAATAATATAAAAGCTATTTGAAGTTAGCCCCCTATCAAAAAAGGGCTAAAAAAGATTTTTACAAGCTCTTATTTTGACAATAAGACTCTTTAACGCCCTTTATAATAACGCTTTTAAGGCGTCTTCAATCGGTTTTTGAGATCCGGGTTCTACAAGCCTTTCACCCACTTCTTTGGCGTTTTTGTAAAAAATCAAAGTAGGGATCTTGCGAATGCCTAAGCTCTCTTTTAAATCCTGGCTCTCATCAAAAGAAACCTTAAAAAATTCCACCTTGCCTTTGTAAGTTTTGGCTAAATTTTCCATGATCGGCTCAATCTTCCTGCAATCCGGGCACCAGCTCGCCCCCACATTAACCACTACCGCTTGATGGGCGGTTTTTTCTGCGTAATTCTTCCCGTTAATCACTTCTAACATGATAATCCTTATTTTTTATTTCCCCCAACCGCCGAAGTATAGCATAACTCAAGCGCTAATCCTCTTTAACATTAGCCCTATTAGCCATAAACGCATGCAACTCATTGTATTCTTGGCGGTTTAAAAAACGCATTTTCCCTACCGGCAAGGCATTCAAATTCACAAAACCATAACGAACGCGCCTTAAATCCAACACTCCAGCGTTAAAAAACGCAAAAAAACGCCTCAATTCTCTGTTTTTCCCCTCATTGATGATGACTCTCAGTTTAGAATATTTGGCATGGTTTTTGATGATTTCATAACCAATAAAGGGGGCAAATTCCATGCTTTTAATGGGGGTTTTTTGGTGCGCTCCCTTAGTGGCGTTTTTTAATTTCAAGCCCTCTTGCATGGCGTTTTCCATCTCTCTTGTAACAAAACCTTGAATTTTAATGAGATATTCTTTTTCTAAATCCGCATGCATCAAAGCGCTCACCACCGCCTTACTATCGCTTAAGAGTAGCACCCCCTCGCTCGCAAAATCCAAACGCCCCACCGGCGCGAAATGGGCGTATTTTTTCTCCAGGCTTTCATAAATCACGCGCCGTTTTAAGGGATCGGCTTTGCTCACTAATTCGCCCTTTGGCTTGTGATAGATTAGCACGCTGAATTTTTTGTTTTTTAAGGGCTTGATGAGCCGTTTGTCTAAAAACACCTTGTCGTTTTCTTTAACCACGCTAGCGAGTTTGGCATGCTCATGGTTGATTTTCACCCGCCCTTCTAAAACCAATTTTTCAGCCTCTCTTCTGGAGTGCTTGGTGTAATGGGCTAAAAACTGGTTGATCCTCAAGCCAAATCCCTCCACTCTAATTCTTTAAAATCGTCCTTAATCTTTTCATTTACCATTAAATCGCTTTGGATTTTGAATTGTTTATCCTTATCTTTGATGATCAAATACAAGGGGCGTTTGCCCTGGTGTTTTAGAGCGCTCTCTTTGATTTGTCTTAAAAACTCTTTTTTCACATCGTTTTCTAACACGATCGCTAAAGAGCAAGAGCTAGAAGCGAGCATTTCCATGGGGGGGATTTCGCGCACCTCTTCTTTTTGCTTTTCAGGGTCTTTATAACGGGCTTTAGGGATTTTAACCTCTCTAGCGCTCTCTAAATCCAAGATTTCAAAAAGCCTTAATCGCGCCACTTCTTCTTGCTCCTCAATCTTGCATTTAAACACTAAAGGCTTATTAATATCCAACTCTTCTAAGGCGTTTAATTGCTTTTCAAAAAGCATGAGTTCAAACTTGCCGTATCGGTCCAAAATGTCCGCCGTACCATAAGGCTTACCGCTTCGTTTGCCAATTTTCTTTTTAACTTCCATGATTTTACCCAGCAAATAAGCTTGCGATCCGATTTCTAACTCTTCAATATCAATGCTTTTGACTAAATTTTTAAAGCCCTTAATTTCTTCTTTAAACTCATCTAAAGGGTTGCCTGAAACATGGATTCCTAAAGTTTCATACTCGCATTCTAAAAGCGTTTTAGCGTCATGTTCGCCCAAATCAGTCATGTCCAAAATAACCTGCTCTTTAATTCCGCCTTCCATGGCTCCAAAAAGGGAGTTGCCCCCTTGCATCATTTCATTAGCCTTGTCTTTAGCACGCCCGGCATCACAGATCAAATCCAAGTTAGCGAGCATGGTTTTTCTAGTGTAGCCTAAATTGTCCAAGCTCCCTGATTTCACTAATGGCTCTAAAGATTTTTTAGTGAGTTTAGAAAAATCCACCCGTGAAATAAAATCTTCTAAACTCTTATAATCCCCTTTAACCCTTTCTTCAATGATGTTTTTAATCGGCTCACCCCCAACCCCTTTAACCGCTCCTAAACCAAACACGATTTTCTTTTCCAATTCGCCCTTTTGGTTTTTAAACTCCGCCACGCTGAAATCTTGCATGGAAGAATTGATGTGTGGGGGCATCACTTCAATTTCTAAAGCCCTGACCTCATCAATATAGCGCGCCACGGATTCGATCTTATTGGATTCGCTAGTGAGCATCGCTGCCATGAACTCATGCTTGTAATAAGTCTTTAAATACGCCGTTTGGAAAGTGATCATCGCATAAGCGGCCGAATGCGATTTATTGAAACCATAACCAGCAAATTTAACGATCAAATCCCACAAATTAGCCGCTTTTTGGCCATCATGCCCTAAATTCTTAGCGCCTTCTACAAACTTAGCCTTATTGTCCGCCATGATTTGAGCGTCTTTTTTCCCCATAGCGCGGCGGATGAGATCCGCTTCACCCAAACTAAAACCACCGATAGTTTGCACGATTTGCATCACCTGCTCTTGATAGACGATCGTGCCGTAAGTGGGCTTTAAAATCGGCTCTAATTCTTTAAACGCATAAGCGATAGGCTCAACGCCATGCTTTCTATTCACAAAATCATCTACCATGCCTGATTCCATGGGTCCCGGTCTCCCTAGCGCGATAATGGCAATAATGTCTTCAAAGCTTGAAGGCCTTAAGCGCTTGTTAAGCCCTTGAAACATTCCGGATTCAATCTGGAATATCCCCACCGTGTCCCCGCTTTGGATCGTTTTATACACTTTCGGATCGTCCATATCCAACGATAAAAAATCCACGCTAATTTTATGCTGCGTTTTAATGATTTTAAGCGCATCATCAATCACGGTCAAGGTTTTAAGCCCCAAAAAGTCAAACTTAATCAAATCCACCGGCTCTAAATACTTCATGGAATATTGCGTAACGATACCGCCGGTTTTTTCAGAGGCAAACAAAGGGGTTTTGTGCCACAACTCTTTTTGGCTATCCACCACTAAGGCTGCGGCATGCACGCCTGCGTTACGATTCAAATTCTCTAAATTGAGCGAATACTCCCACACTTGTTTGGCTAATTCATTACTCTCTACTAATTCTTTGATTTTAGGCTCTAATTCCCACGCTCCCTCGATGAACTCGCCATTTTTTTCATAACCCTTAAGCGTGATGCCTAAGCGGTTAGGAATGAGTTTGGCAAAATCATCGGCTTCTTTATAGGGCATGTCCAAAACCCTTGCGACATCTCTGATCACGCCTTTAGCCAACATCTTGTTAAAGGTGATGACTTGAGCCACATTGTATTTGCCGTATTTTTCAATCATGTATTCTATGATTTCCTTACGCCGGCGTTGGCAAAAATCCGTATCAATATCAGGCATGCTGACTCGTTCAGGGTTTAAAAACCTTTCAAAGAGCAAATCGTATTTCAAAGGGTCAATATCCGTGATTTTTAGTGCAAAAGCCACCAAACTCCCGGCCGCGCTCCCCCTACCAGGTCCCACAGGAATGCCCATTTCTTTAGCGTAACGGATAAAATCCCACACGATCAGCATATACCCTGGGAATTTCATGTTCGTAATGACTTCAATTTCTTTTTCTAGGCGTTCTTTGTATTGATCGTGCTTTTCTTTAGGTACTAAGATCAAGCGCTCTTTCAAGCCTTCTCTAGCCTTATGGGCGAAATAAGAAGCGTCATCTTCAAAATTCAGCCCCTCATTTTGAGCGTAAGCTTTAGTGAATTTGAAGCTTGGGGGGGTTGGGGGGTTCTTTTTATCGTCTTTTAAATCAATCTCTAAAACGCATTTATCAGCGATTTCTTGGGTGTTTTCTAAAGCTTCTGGAATATCTGCAAAGAGCTTTGCCATTTCTTCAGGGGACTTAATGTAAAACTCATGCACGGAGTGTTTCAAGCGCCCCTTATCGTTTAGGGTTTTACCCATCGCTACGCACATCGCTACTTCTTGAGCCTTGGCGTCATTGGGCATGGTGTAGTGGGTGTCGTTGGTGGCAATGATTTTTAACCCCGTTTCTAAAGACATTTTAATGACTTGCTCATCAATGAATCGCTGATCTAAAATGCCATGGCGCATGATTTCTAAATAAAAATCGTCTTCAAAAATCTCCTGGTATTCGCAAGCGATTCTTTTAGCTTCATCATAGCCTTTAGCCCCATACTTGCGGTTCCTCTCATTATTGGTATTCAAATGGTAATTAACTTCCCCTTGCAAACACGCGCTAGAAGCGATAATGCCCTTAGAATGCTCCCTTAGAAGCTTTTTATTGATGCGCGGGAAATAATAAAACCCTTCTAAATACGCCATAGAGCTTAAGAACATCAAGTTTTCATAGCCCTCTTGGTTTTTAGCGAACAGGCACAAATGGAAGCGTTGCTTGGTTTCTTTGCTAGAAAGGTTGTCATCATTATGGATATACGCTTCCATGCCGATGATAGGCTTAATGCCTTCTTTTTTCATGCTCGTGTAAAAATCAATCGCTCCAAACATATTCCCATGATCAGTTACGCTCACGCTTTTCATGCCCAATTCTTTAATGCGCTTGGCTAAGATTTTAATCTTGTTCGCCCCGTCTAAAAGCGAATATTCTGTGTGCAAGTGCAAATGCGTAAAGGCTTTATTCTCTTTCATTGTCTAACCCCTATTTGGATTTAACGCCATTATACCTACCGCTCTTTAAAAAACTCTTTATTAGATTATTTAGTGGTGAATTATTTTAAAATGGTGGTTATAATAAGAAAGTTTTGTCTTATTTTTAACGCTATTTTAGGAGCTCATCATGAAAAAATCCATTTTATTGGGCGTTTGCTTGGCTTTTTCTTGCGTTTATGCTTTAAGCGATATGGATTTGATTAAAAAAGCGAAGGAAAGCCAATTAGAACCCATGCCTATGGGCAAAGCGCTCAAAGAATACCAGATTAAAAAAACCAGAGATGTGGGCATTGGCGCTAAAAACAGCGAAATCATGACCTCCGCTCAAGTGGAATTAGGCAAAATGCTCTATTTTGACCCTAGGATTTCCACTTCCTATCTCGTGTCTTGCAACACATGCCATAATTTGGGCTTAGGCGGGGTGGATCTAATCCCAAGCGCTATAGGCTCTCAATGGAAGAAAAACCCCCACCTTTTAAGTTCCCCAACGGTGTATAACTCTGTGTTTAACGATGTGCAGTTTTGGGATGGTAGGGTTACGCATTTAAACGAGCAAGCGCAAGGGCCGATCCAATCTTCTTTTGAAATGGGGGCTGATCCTAAAGTCGTGGTAGAAAAAATCAATTCCATACCAGGCTATGTCAAGCTCTTTAGAAAAGCTTATGGCTCTAGAGTCAAAATTGATTTTAAATTGATCGCTGATAGTATCGCTATGTTTGAAGCCACGCTTATTACCCCAAGCCGTTACGATGATTTTTTAAGGGGCAATCCTAAAGCGCTCAGCAAAGCCGAAAAAGAAGGGCTGGATTTATTCATTTCTAAAGGCTGTGTGGCTTGCCATAACGGCATCAATCTTGGGGGGACAATGCAGCCTTTTGGGGTGGTCAAACCTTATAAATTCGCTAATGTGGGCGATTTCAAAGGCGATAAAAACGGGCTTGTTAAAGTGCCTACTTTAAGGAATATCACCGAAACGATGCCTTATTTCCATAACGGGCAATTCTGGGATGTTAAAGATGCGATTAAAGAAATGGGCTCTATCCAGTTAGGCATTGAAATCAGCGATGCAGAAGCGAAAAAAATTGAAACTTTCTTTGGAGCCTTAAGGGGTAAAAAGCCTAAGATAATCTACCCAGAACTCCCCATAATGACAGACAAAACCCCTAAACCCTCTTTTTGATTTAAAAAGTCCTTTTTAAGGGGGCTTTTGGTGCCAAATCTAAAAAACGCTCAAAGCATCTTTTGCGATCAAAATAATAAAAAAGCTTTCAAAAAGCAAGCGATAATCCCTTAAAAAGCGATCTTTATGGGTTTAGAGGGATTTAGTTGGAGGGTTGTAGGGGGAGAATTGTTTCAAAATACCCCTATCCCCTTAAAAGAATGAGTTTTACTCCTATTTTTTAAAAATTTTTTAATCTCTTTATCATTTAGAATGTTTTTTGATTTTAGATCGCATTTAAAACACAAAACATAAATTCAAGGCGTTTTCAAATAAATTTTCATTTTTTGGTTGTCTAAAATGAGCGTGTCCTTGCCCTTAGTTACCGTAAAATTACCCTTAAAATTCTCCATAAATTCCAATTCAAACGCCATTAAATGCTCATCTTTACACACTTTTCTTGAAATCCCGCTATCTTCAATCCCAATGTGCCTATCGCCCTGCCATACATAGCTGGCAAAATACCGGTTGCAATAGCCTTTGCCATAAATACGATTTTCTTTTTGGTCAAACACAAACTCTCCCATAGAGCTTTTAGGCTTTGGCTTCTTTCTAAAAAGCTCATACCAGTGTTTTCTTTTTTCTTTTTGTTCCTGCTCTTTGGCTTCAAGTGCTGCTTTATCTTCAGGTAAAGCGGTATTTAGAGAGGAATCTTGCTCTTCTTCATGCTCTCTAAAAGCGCTATCAGCGAGCATGGTTTCAATGTCATACACTTGATGGTTCATTTCTACTTTTTGGATATGCCAATCGTTACTAGAAAGTTTTTTATCAAACATTTTTAAAAAAAAACACCCCGAAAAGACACAAGCCGTTAAAACGCTTGCTCCAGCCAATCGTAAATTCAAACAATTCCTCCTTATTTTATTTTTTTAACGGGCTTACGCTTTGCGCTTCAATGGCTTTTTTAATCAAAGAAATCGCTTCTTGCATCGCTTGCGTGCTGACATGTTGGAGGGATTGTATTGCGCTTTCTTGAAAATCTTGATTGCCATTTTTACTCGTTTTGGTCGTTTTATTTTCCAAGCTAGAAATATTTTCATGCTTAATGATCACTCCAGAATGCGAATCGCCTTTCACGCTAATGTCATAGCCTAGCGCGAATTCCGCCCTATAGGTAGAATTTTCTTTTTCTAAAAGAGAAAACGATAAAATCGTAAAACGGACCGCATAAGTGGGCGCGCCCGCGCCATAAGGGGGCAAAGCCACGCCTAAGCATGCTTTTTGCGCTTCTTGCATGAACATGGTTTTTAACATGTTGCGAGGCAAGTCTATCCATTTTTGGTGCTTCCCATGCGTGATCTGCCCGTCTTTGGCTTTAAACACGATCTCTTTAGTGTTGAATAAATCCGCGCTCAAAATACTAATAAGCCTTACTTCAGTCAAAGGTTTAGGGCATTGCGTCATTTCAAAAGAACTCGCATTCAAATCATAAGTTCTGATCTCTGGCAGCATTTGTTTTAAATTGATGCTCAAGCAACCCTGAAGCAACAACGCTAATGCTGATGAGAGTGAAAAGATTTTTATCGCCGTAGCTCTCATGGTTATTTCCTTTCTCCAAAAATCGTTTTATAGGGGTTAGCGTCAAATTTATCTATCAAAGCAGAGCCTTTTTCCACAAAATTATCAATGTTTCTTAAGCTCAACTGCGCTTGCATGATTAAGGGAGTGAACATCGCCTTAAAGTCGTATTGCCCCTGTTTGACGCGTTTATCCACATCTAAAGCCACGTTATTGACATTAGAAACAAGGTTGTTAGCGTTGCTGATTAGCGAATCAAATTGAGTCTTTCTTGAATCCAAGTTAGCGATGAGATCATCTACTGAAGCGAGAATGTGCTTGAATTTTTCCACGTTTTCATCGTCTAAAATCCTATTCACATTCCTGATCGCTTTCATCACTTCTTGCACCACTTGATTAGCATCACCGCTCAAGCGATCCATAAGCCCTTCTTTAAAGATTAAAATCCGCTCCCCTTTATCGCCACTACCATAAAATTCTTCATTGTGGCTTTGCTCTAAGGCTAAAAATTTTAACCCCATAAACCCTCTAGAAGAAACCGCCACTTTGGAGTCTTTGCGGATCTTAACGCTGGATTTAATCATCAAATCCAAACGGACCACCCCCACTTTATCCTTTGCAAAACCCACCTTGATGACATTACCCACTTGAATCCCTTTGTAATTAATGGGCGAGTTGGTCGCAATGCCTCCCAAGTCTTTGTCCGTATAGACCACGTATTCATAATATTTTCCGTCATCTAATCCCAAATGGCCTAGCCATAAAATAAAGCCTACCATGCACACTAAGCATAAAAAGAAGAGCCCGCCGATTAAAGTGTAATTTACATGCCTTTCCAAAATTTCTCTCCTCGTGTTGAATTGAATAAATTGCCTTCATCTAGCCCTTGAGTTTGAGCCTTTTTAATAAAATCCTTTAAATCCCCATTAAATTCTAATAGCCCGTCTTTGAGCATGATGAATCGATCCACGCAATCATGCACGGAGTCTAAATCATGCGTAATCATCACCACCGTGAGCTGCAAGCTCTCTTTGAGCGTCATGATCAGTTCATCAAATTTGCCCGCGCTATAAGGATCCAGACCGCTTGTTGGCTCATCTAAAAATAAGATTTCCGGATTAGTCGCCATAGCCCTTGCTATACCCACGCGCTTTTTCATCCCCCCACTCAATTCATAGGGGTAAAGGTGGTAAGCCCTAGGGGGCAAACCCACTTTTTCAATCCACATTTTAGAAATTTCTTCAACAATTTTTTTAGAATAAGCGCCGTATTGCTCTAGCATCACACCCACATTTTCTAAAACGGTTAGAGAGCTATAGAGCGCCCCAAACTGGAAGCAAATCCCACAGCGGTTAAAAATCTTTTGCTGCTCTCTTTCTTTGAGTTTCCATATATCTTCCCCAAAAAGCAACACTTCCCCCTTTGTGGGGCGATTGAGTAAGATCATGCATCTTAAAAGCGTGCTTTTACCGCTCCCTGACCCTCCTAAAATCGCCATCACTTCGCCCTTATGCACGCTAAAACTCACGCCCCTATGGATAATGGTGCTCCCAAAAGCGCTATGGAGATCCTTCACTTCAATTAAGACTTGGTTGTTAGTAGCGTTCATTATATGTTCAACTTAGAAAAGAGAATAGAAAAAATAGCGTCTAAGAAAATGATCCAAAACAAAGCGTTCACGACGCTAATGGTGGTCAAGCGCCCAATGCTCTCAGTATCCCCCTTGACTTCAAACCCGCGCATGCACCCCACCATCGCAATCGCAAACCCCCAAAAAGGGGCTTTGACAATCCCTACCAAAAAATGATTCCAACCCACTGTGTCATGCAGTCTGTCTATATAGCTTGGAAAGCCTAGATCCAATTGGTATTTAATCGCAAACATGCCCCCAAGAATGGCGAACGCATCAGCGATAAACACCAATAAAGGCAAAACAATCACTAAGGCTAACACCCTAGGCAACACTAAAAATTCAAAAGGGTTAAAGCCCATGGTTTTCATCGCATCCAATTCTTCAGTGATCTTCATCACCCCAATTTGGGCGGTAAAACTGCTCGCGCTCCTCCCGGCCACCACAAGGGTTAAAATGAAAGGGCCGATCTCTCTTAAAGCGAGTTTGGCCGTCATTTCCACCGACATCAAAGGCGCGCCCAAGTCTTGTAGTTGTAAAGCCCCTTGCAAAGCAACGGCAAACCCCACGATAAACACCGTTAAAATACTCACCGGCAAAACCTTAAACCCGGATTCATTAATATGATAGAGCAAAGGAGTGATGCAAAAGCGTTTGGGGTTGAAAACGCTTTTAATGAAGTAAAATAAAATCATGCCGCAAAAATTGAACGCGTTTAAAAAGGTGTTATAAGTCTCTACAAGACTCTTACCCAATTTAGTGATCATGAGTTCGTATTTTTTGCCCGCTTTTTTAGATTCTAAATCCTCTTCTTTTTCAAGCCAGTCTTTAACCACTTTCAAAGCGCATGCGTTATTCTCGCTCACGTTGCACAATTCAATGTTTAAAGAACGCTCCTTAACTAAATCAAATAAAAACATGCCAAAAACAAAATCCACTTTTTGACACCCTGAAAAATCCATTTTTAAAGGCCCTTGATGATCTAATAAATTTTTTTTCAACTCATCTAAACGAAACACGCTCGTTTTAAAATCCCAATCCCCTCTTAAAATCAGCACAGAGTCCGCCCCATCTTTACGCATCTCTAAAAATTTTTGTTTCTCTGTCTTCATTAAAATATATTCTCTCTCAGATTAGGTAAAATCTATTAACAAAATTTTGTTTGTTAAAACGGCTATTTTAACACAATGATAAAACAAAAGGTTAAACAATATTCTGTTTAATAAAGGATTAGTTATTTTTAAAATGTTTAAAAAAATCATTTTTTTGGCGTTTTCTTAATGGGGGGATTTGTTATTCCGCCCCTTGAAGCCATGCCTATTTTGCATAATAAAACCCCTAAAAAAAATTACCAAGAAGCCCATGAAAAGCTCTATAGAAGCATCATTAACCGCCAAAAGCTCACGCGCAAAAAAAGCGGGTGGTATTTTTTAGGAGGGTTTGGCGCTGTAGAGGCCATTAAGGACTATCAAGGCAAGGAAATGAAAGATTGGATTGCAACGCTTGATTTAAAAACCGGCGTGCAAAGTTTTTTTAAAAAATACATCGGGATTAGGGGGGTTTTTGCATGGGATCTTGGGTCAGGAAAAGTGAATTACCAAAGCCATAAAGATCCTACAAACTCTTTTTTTACCATGCTTGCGGTGGGTTTGGATGTGATTATGGAATTCCCTTTAGGGAGTTATAAGCATTATTTGGGGGCGTTTGGGGGAGCTAGGGGGGCTTTAGTCGTTTATACAGACAAGCAAAATTTCAAATTTTTTAAACATTCTGTGGTTTCAGGGGGTTTAGCGATTAATGGGGGGGTTATGCTCACGCTTTTTTTAAGACACCGCATTGAATTAGGGTTTAAAATCTTACCCACCGCCAGATTGCTTTCTAGCTCCAAACGCTTTGAGACTTCGCCCCTATTTTATGCGGCATACAGCTATAAATTTTAACCTTTTAGCCAACTTCAAAAATCCAATCTTTAGGGGCTTCTTGTTCGCCTTGCTGAATGGATAAAAGCAAGTCATAGAGTTGTTTAGTAATATGGCCCGGTGTTTCAAAAAAATAAGACTTGTTATTATGCGTGATTTCTTTAATGGGCGTAATGATTGCGGCTGTCCCACACGCTCCAGCTTCTTTAAACGCGCCCAACTCATCCATTAAGATTTCCCTCTCTTCTACTTTTAATTTCAAGTGTTCTTTAGCCAAAACCATCAAGCTTTTTCTAGTAACGCTTGGCAGAATGCTTGGCGAATGCGGGGTGATAAAGGCGTTGTCATGCGTGATGCCAAAAAAATTCGCCGCCCCCACTTCTTCAATTTTAGTGTGCGTGGCAGGATCTAAATAAATGCAATCATCATAGCCTTGCTCTACAGCCATTTTATGGGCTAACAGGCTTGCAGCATAATTCCCCCCCACTTTCACCCCACCAGTGCCTTTAGGCGCGGCCCTATCAAAAATCGTAGTGATAAACCTAGCCCCTCCTTTTTCTATACCCCCCTTAAAATACGCCCCCACCGGTGCGCAAAACACGATAAAAAGGTATTCATTAGCCGGCTTCACCCCCAAATTATCCCCTACGCCTATGACAAAAGGGCGCAAATACAAACTCGCCCCGCTTTTATAAGGAGCGAGCCATTTTTGATTCGCTTCCACCACTTCAGCGCATGCCCTTAAAAACAGCTCTTCGCTCACTTTGGGCATGAGCAGTCTTTCGCATGAAGTTTGCAAGCGTTTGGCGTTTTCTAAAGGGCGAAAAAGTAAAGCCTTCCCCTTTTGAGAGCGGTAAGCCTTCAAGCCTTCAAAACAAGCCTGTCCGTAGTGCAAGACCGGCGAGCCTTCGCTGATCTGTAACACGTTTTCGCTAACCAATTCGCCTTGCGACCAAGAGCCGTTTTTATAAGTAGCGATGAAGCGAAAATCCGTTTTAATGTAGCTAAAGCCTAAATTTTTCCAATCTAAATTTTCTAAATTTGCCATTTTCACACCTTTAAATGGATAGTTTCAGGCGTGATTGTATCTAAAAAGGGGTTAAAAATCCCTCAAGTAACTGATCTGAAACGCATAGACCCTGCGCACATCAGCCTGCAAGGTGTATCCCTTTTCGTTGGTAATGGAGAAAAGCCGGTGCGTGATCGTAGGCACTTTAATCCCTAATTCCAGGCTATTGTGTTTAGCGATATGGGTGCGGACCCCAAACTTCCATAAAAACTGGAAATTGGCCGGGCTGTAACTGGAATCGCTGTGGTGCTTTGCATAATGAGCGATCTCTTTACTGATGCTCGTTGCCCAACTATCCCCAGCCAATTGGATCCCCACCACAAAACCAAAAACCATGTTTTCTTTATTCACAAAATTCCACAGCGTATCCAACCCTACACCATAAGTGAATAAATTGATATAGTATTGCCCCTGATAGGAATCCCTTTCGGTTAAAGTCGTCCCTCCAAAACTAAAACTATTGTAAATAAACCCGCTCTCACCCACAGGAATACCCTTTTTCATCACGCCAAAGCGGTTGTGCGCGTAGTCAAAAAACCCATAATAACGCATGCCAAACCATTTTTTCTTACCAAAAAATTGCTTATAGCCCACTTCAAAACCCGCTCCTGCGTAAGGCGGGAACTTTATCAAAGGCTTTTGCAAGCCGTTGTCATTCACCATTTTAGTCTGATTTTGTATCATGCTCACCTGGTAATTGACTCCCACAAAAGCCGTGCTCTCTTCAGCGCTCGCTAAAACACCCAAAGCCCCTAACAATATAATTCTTTTCAACATTCAGTCTCTTCCCTTTATTTTTTGATAATCGCTCTATATTATATTAGCTTAAAATGGCTAAGTATTACTTATAAAGAAATAATAATATATTTTTCTTAAACTCAATTAAAAAACTAACCTTTTAGTTCATTCCAACGATTCGCCACAAACGCGCTCGTTTCTAACGGCACCCTCAAAGGATAAACTTCATCATTGAGAATGCGTTGGATTTCTTGCTGCAACTCTGGGGCGTTCTTTTCTTCAATCTCAAAAATCAATTCGTCATGCACTTGTAAAAGCAATCTCACTGAAGGGTTATTTTTGAAACGCTCGCTCACTTTGAGCATGCCTAATTTCAATAAATCACTCGCACTCCCTTGAAAAATCGCATTCACGCCCTCTCGCAAGTAATTGCCCTTGATGTAATCATTTGCGCCGGTAAAATCAAACACCCGATAACGCCCAAGCAAAGTGAAGGCTTTAGAAGTTTTTAAAATCTCTTCTTTCATGCGGTTTAAATAATCTTTAATGCTAGGGAATCGTTTGAAATACGCTTCTATGTAGCTTTTAGCTTCATTTAAAGAGATGTTTAAAGTTTCGCTCAATTTCTTACTCCCCATGCCATACACCAGCCCAAAATTAATGCTTTTAGCGATGGATCGTTTTTCTTTGGCCAAATCTCCTCCAAACAACGCTTTAGAAGTTTCTAAATGGATGTCTCGCCCCTTTAAAAACGCTTCCATTAAATCCTTATCCTGGCTGAAATGGGCCAATAAGCGCAATTCAATCTGCGAATAATCCACCCCTAACAAACAATATTCTTTAGAGCTGGCAATAAAGCCCTTACGAATGAGTAAGCCTTTAGGCGATCGCACCGGGATATTTTGCAAATTAGGCGAATGCGAGCTTAAACGCCCGGTAGCTGTGCCGGTCTGGATGAAAGTGGTATGGATTTTATCGTCTTTGTCTTTTAGGCGCAATAAGGGGGTGGTGTAAGTGTTAAAAAGCTTATTCAATTCTCTGTATTCTAAAATCAAAGCGATGCTTGGGTGCTTGTCTAGGATTTTTAACAGGCTTTTTTCATCGGTAGAATGGCTTTTATTTTTATGAAGCCCTAATTTTTCATACAAGACTTCGCTAAGTTGCTTGGGCGAATTGAGGTTAAAATCCACGCCGATTAGATCCAAAATTTGGTGCTCTAAAACGTTTAATTCATTTTTAAACTCCTGTTCTAATCGCTTGAAATAAGGCGCATCAATCTTAAAGCCTTGAAATTCCATGCCCATTAAGACTTTCATGAACGGCGTTTCAATGTCTCTAGCCAAAATAAGCAAATTCTCTTCTAGCCCCCCTTTTTCAAAATACTCGCACAAACGCTTTAAAGCGTTTAATTCCATATCCAATTGCTCTAATTTCTCCGCTTTTGTCTTAAAATCTTTGATTTTTTCATGCGGGATTAATTCTTCTTTTAAATATTCCTTTAAAACTTCATCAAACCCCACTTTTTCCGGATTCTTTAAAAACGCTAAAATTTGAGTGTCTTGGATGCGGATGTTTTCTAAAGACACCTGATATTTGGCTTTTAAAAAGCTCAACAAGGGTTTTAAATCATGCCCAATGATACACGCATGCTGTAACATTTGAGAAAAAGCGTTTTGCAAAAACTCCAAAGAAAAGGGCGAAAATAACGCCTCTTCTAAAGGTAAAAAATAGCCTTGATCCTCATATAAAAACGCTAGGGCTAGAATTTTTTTTTCTTTATCCAGCACCAAACGCATAAAAATCCTTGCGTTAGGATTTTTTAATTTTTCTAAAAACGCGCTCAAAGGCGCGGCGCTTTCTAAAACGATCAAGCGCGATTTTTTAGGGGCGTTGTCTAATGTGGGGGCATTGTCTAATAGGGGGGCGTTTTCTACAATTAAAGGCGAATTTTCTAAATCCCTTAAAGTGGAAATAAAACCATATTCTTTCAGTTCGTCTTTAATTTTCAATAAGGGGTTTTCGCTAGGAAAAGCGCAACTTAAAAAATCAAATTCCTTAATACACCCTCTTTCTAAAGTGGCTAATTCTTTGCTTAAAAACGCGCTTCCTTTGTCGTGTATCAGGGCTTGATACATTTTAGGGCTGAGTAAATTTTTCGCCAAGTCTAAATTTTCATAGATTTTTTCCAAGCTCCCCAATTGCTGTAACAATTCCTTAGCGTTCTTGCTCCCAATGCCTTTAACCCCCTTGTAATTATCGCTGCTATCCCCAACAATGCCCTGATAATCCGTGAATTGACTCGGCAAAATCCCGTATTTTTCCACGCAATCTTTCGCCAAAAACTCCGTTTTACCATCAAAAAGCACGATTTTATCGCTCAAAAGCTGGTTAAAATCCTTATCTTTAGAATAAATGCGCGTTTTATAAGGGCTTAGCGTGGCTAGGCTGGCGATCACGTCATCGGCTTCAAACCCATTCACTTCCACGCAAGTAAAACCCATTTTTTGCAACCATTCTAAAGCGATAGGGATTTGTAAAAGCATCTCTTTAGGGGCGTCTTTACGATTTTGTTTGTATTCGCCTAATTTTTCAGCTCTTTTAGTTTTAGTCTGGCTTTCTAGGGCGAACACGATAAAAGGCATGTTTTTTCTATCTTTATAAAATTTTTTAACCATGCCCACAAGCCCCGTTAAAAGCCCTGTAGGAAAGCCCTTATCGTTAGTCAAAGGCTTATTTTTAGCGCTCATGTAATAGCTTCTAAACAAATACGCAAAAGTATCAATTAAAGCTAAAGTCCCCTCTTTAATGACTGGCTGCTCCATGACTCAATCCCTCTTCAATCAAGCAAATTTTAAATTTATTGTAACACAAGCTGGACCTCATCTCTTTCAAAATAACGAGTCTTTTTGAACGGGTGTTTCTTGGCTGATAACCTCTTTTGCGGCCTGTATTTTAGCGTCGCAGTATTCAGCCACGCCCTGAATGGTTTGCTTCATTAGGGCATTGATAAGGGTGCACATGAAATGAAAATCAATATCATTAAGGCTTTGAGCGTTAGCGGTGGGTTTTAGGGGTAGAGAAATTAACTCGTTTTTAACTTTATTCCACCCTGCTTTATTTGTCCACTCGTATTTACTATTATTATAAATAACTTTTGAGATAGCACATACAAAAAATAAATATTCTTTATCGTTAAGCTTTTTATCGCCAATAAATTCAATAGCGTAAGCGTCTTGTAATACGCAAAATTCATGGGGTTGGTAAAATGTAGCCCCGGTGTTAGCCCCATTAGCAGAAATTGAAATAACATTTTTTAAAATCGTGGCGTTTTCTTTTGGCACAAAATTATTTAACCCTTGATTTAAAATCCCTGCGGTTAGGGCTGGTAATTCATGCGTTGGAGTTTTTTCCTTTGGTAATTGTGCAGTTTGATAAGGTAATGGCTTTATAATAATTTTTTCAAACAAATCCCCTAGTTTGAAGCTTTGCCATGTCAAGCCGCATGGGGTATTACCCCCCCCAGAATGGTTGCCATTGAAAAGATTAAGGGCGTTTTCTTCATCGTTAGAAAGGGTGGTGTTTTCTAGCCCTGTAGCTTTTAAATAAGCCTGAAGTTCGGCGAGCCGACACTGCTCAAGTTCGGCTATGAATTTTTCCATGAAATGAAAATCAATATCCTCAAGGGTTTGAGCGTTAGCGGTGGGTTTTAGGGGTAGAATGACTTTATCGTTTTTAATTTTTGCCCATGAACACATGTTTTCATAGCCGAATTTTTTAGGGTAACCAAAAAATAGCGTGGATAAAAACAAGCCGATTTTATGGTTGATTTCAAATTTAGGTTTGAGAGAAAATACCCTAGCATGTGTTACCATTTTATAAGCAAAACTGCGATAAAACGCGCAACCAAACATGTCAATAGTAATGGTATGGCTTTCAAAAACTTTTGCTTTTATATCGCTTTGCCCTAAAACGCCATTATTGCTAAGCCCTGCGGTGATGACAAATTCGCCCTTATGATTGATGTGGCGTTTTTGAATGTCAAAATCGCCGTTACTCGCTTCAAACAAATCCCCTAATTTGAACTCGCCCCACTTAATAGCGTTGAGTTGGCTACTAAGGGGGCCTATCACTTTGGGGGCGTTTGGTTTTTTAAAATCAAGCCCACTTCATAAGAAAGGTAATCGGCTATCGTTCTTTTAAAATCCTCTAATTCGGGTTTAGTCTCATTCTTTAGGGAATGTAATTATTTTCTAATTTATAAGAAATCAATATCTAGGAATTAGGACCATGCAAGAAAGAGTTTTTAAAAGAAAAGTTTTAGATGCGAATATCTTAAAAGAAATGCATGTGAACAATGTCTGTTATTCCAAGCATTCAAAAGATAGGTTTATTCCTTTCAGATTTGACAAATTTGGTTATGTTGAATGTAAACTCTTTAAAAAGATATTAAACTTTCCTAGCAATACAACTTTCTTTGGTGGCACAGGCTGTAAGAAACTCATGGAACTTTTAAGTGAAATCGTTATAGATTCTAGAAGTTCTAAAATCGCGTTAAACCGCCATTATGCCTTAACTCGCTTGCAATGGTGCGATAGAACCTTAAGACATAATCTCCAAATTTTAGAGAAAATAGGATTTCTAACTGCTTTTAAGAACAAAAAAGGTTATATTTTTTTGTCTATGCATGATTTCACTAAAATAGAAAGCTACGAACATTCGGGTTTGAATGGGGAGAGCAATTTACCTAATAACTTCTTTTTAGGAATTTGTGGGTATTTGAAAAAAATCTTCAAGAAATTAAAAAATAGAGCATTCAAGCTCACAAACAAGCACGGTGTATTCTTTTTGAATATCCCTAAGCATTTTCAAATGCAAAACTTTAACAATATTTTTTTGGAGTTTGTGTCTGTTAATAATCCTTGTCTTTCTTATAGATTGACTTATGATCAACTTGTTGGCAAAAAAATTCCAAATATCAAGTGCTCTTACCAACAAGCAATTGTAAAAAAGAATATCTATAGAGCATTAGAAGAACTATCTATAGATAAGGAAATTTTAGCATCATAAAGAAAACAAAGGACAAAAAATGCAATTCCCACTCAAAAAAGATTTAAAAATTTCACAAAAATATGTGATCCCTAAAGGGTTTGATCCTACAAACAAAGAATACAAAAATCTTTTGGTGAAAGATCTACCTAAATTAGTGCATAGGGAAATTGAAATCGCTATGGGATTGTTATTTGAAATCAACGAAGTAGAGACTGCGATTGAAGTCATGAAATTTCTCACTCAAGCAATGGATCGTGTTTTGTATGATGCAAGAGCCAGACATTATGAAATGAGATTAGCCAAAGAGATTAAAAGTAGATTTGGGTGAAAGATTATGGCTTATATCGCTAATTTACAATTCTTACCATTAGATGAGATTTTACTCTCTAATGGCTATAAACACAAAGTAGAGAAATCAAGCAAAAATAACCCGGCTCTTTACAATGAGAACGATACCATTAAAGGCACACTTATTGTTTCAAGAAAACCTGATGGGAGTTATCATTATTTTAACGCTCATAACGATGAAGATAAAGGCACGATTATCGCCTTCTGTAAAAATCGTGGGCTAGATTTTAATGATTTGATCAAAAACAGAGATGATTTAGAAATTAGCGATAAGCCAAACCACAAATATAACAATTCCAAGCCTTATACAATCATTACCAAAGAACAAGAAGCAGAGCGTCAAAAAGTGGTGAAACAATTTGAAAAACTCCCTACCTACGATATAGAAAGCTCAGATTTGTTTCACACTTTATTGGATAGCCGCTCTTTAGATAAATCTTTATTAAAATCTTACAATCATTTACTTAAAGAAGATGAACATGCAAATTTATGCGTGCCTTGCTATTTGATCAATGATAATGGAAACTTAATACAGGGTGGGTATAACAAGCGATTGTCCAAACCTTTCACTATGCAAGGCGCTACTAATCCCACTAAACACTTAATGCAAGCAGGTTCTATCAAGGGTTTTGAAGTTTTATTCCCACAAAATACTAAAAATATTCAAAATATCATTGTAGCTGAAAGCGTTTTTGATGGTTTAAGCGTGTTAGAAATGCAAAGGTTTGATCCCAATCAAACAGCTATTATTTCTACTATTGGTAATTTCACAGAAGAAAGAATGCAAAAATTTGTAGATAAATTTCTTAATACCATCAACACTTATAAGTGTAAGGAATACAATGAATACCACAAAGAAATTGATCGCTACAACAAGCAATTAGAGGACTATGAAAATTACATAAATTTTCAAAAAAGATATGAAAAATGGCGTGCTAAAGAGTTAGCTAAACACGATAATGACCCTAAAAAAGTCCCTAATAATTCCATTTTCTCGCCCATAAGAGATAAAAATAATCTTATCCCTAATCCCATTTTTAAACCCAATACTCTAGCCTTACGCCTAAAAGAACCAAAAATTCCTAATTTAAGTCTTAATGTTATTTTAGCAATGGATAATGATGAACAGGGGCGAAAATTCAACGCTATTTTGGAAAAAATTTTTTACGCTCACACTAAAGAAATTCCAAGCATCTATACGCCTATCAGTAAAGATGCGAACGATGATTTGAAAATCGCTAAAGTATTAGGATTGAAGCAAATTAGCAATAGGATGTTACAAGATTTTTTGATTGATGCTAGAAAAAAAATGCAAAACCCTACTACCACACCACCACAAAAAAGCATCTTGGCTAACCAATTACAAAAACTACAAGATCTAATGCCAAAACCTAAACTACCACAAGGAGTGTTTAATGGTTACCAACAAGATCATGGCTTTGGATCTAAATATGTAGCTAATTCTGTCTATTACACCAACAATCAATCTCAAAACAAAGGACATGAAAGATGAAAATAAAACATAAAGGAATAAGAATGTTTAAGAAAGTTTGCAAAATGATGAGTTTGGCAATGTTAATGCCCAGTTTTTTATTGGCGGTGCCAGATTACAAACAAAAATTCACTCAAATATTGGATTTCATAAGCAATGACTTTATCAAAGCTATTGGCGGCCTAATCATTGTTGGGACTTGCATTTATGCTTACAAAAATTGGGATAGGCTTGGAGAAATTGGTTGGAAATGCGTTGGGATTATCATCATAACCGCTGCTATTTCTAATGCTAAAACTTTAAGTCAATGGTTATTTTAGATGGCATTGCATATTGTTTGTGTTGAAAGTATCAACATTAGAGAAATCAGCAAAAGAGAAACTTTTTTGGGATTAAACTTGGATAGTTGGATTGTTAGTTTCTTAATGTCGGCATGGTTACTTTCATTCCAACCACTTTATGCTATGGGTTTAATGGCTAGTTGTGTGTTTGTATTTTACATTTTAGAATTTTTTGATGAAGATATAACAGCCATTTTGCATGCACTTTTCACATTAAGAACAGGAGCTAGAAATTATTATGCTTGAGAAAATTTTCACTTCTTTATGCTCGCTAGTTCCTAAGCGTTATAGCATGAAAGAAGAAACTAACATTGTTGACATTTACAATGAGCATTATCTTTTAAGTGAAAAATCAAACCTTGTAGGCGCTCTTAAATTAGAGGGAATTTCTTATTTGTCTTTAGATGACAAAGAAATAGCGCAAAAATTCAATGAACGCATTTTAGCTCTTAATGAGATTGTAGATGGAGTGCATTTTAAAATCGTAGCTAGAAGGCGTAAGATTTTCATGCACCATGAATATACTCAAGAGGAGATAAGCAATCCTTTTGCATTAGAGGTTATCAATTTATGGGAGCAGGGGGTTGAGGATGTTTATCAAAATTTCTATTACTTAATTTTTGAAACTAAGAATGATAGCATTAAAGGTTATTTGGAACGATTTAAGAAAAAAATCACTACCAATGAATTAGAAAATATTCAAGAAAATAATAAACAAGATGAAGTTAAATATCAAGAAAACTATTTCATAGGCTTTGATAATTTTAATCTATTAGATAAATCTAAAATATTAGACAGCATTATCAATAATGTTAAAAACATGCTTTCTGGCTTATTTGTAGAAAAAATAGATGCCAATAGTTTGCTTAATTTTTATGCGGAATATATCAATGGTGTTCCTAGTGAATACACTTTCGCTAGAGGTCGTTTGCATGATGGCATGATCAATTCTGATGTGCATTTTAAAAAAGATTTTTTCACTCACATTCATAATAGTAAAGAGATTTTCAAGCGTTTCATCAGCATTAAGACTTATGATATAGACAAAATTGTCAGCACTGCTCTTTCTTCAGTGTTGCATTTATCTTTAGAATTTGATGTGATTTTAAACATTGACAATATTCCTAAAGCAAAGGCTGAAAAAAGGATTGAAACTAAAAGAAAAAGAGCGAATAAGAGCATTAGAGTTGAAATTGATGAATTGAATGACCTTATTAAAACAGACAGAGTTTTGATGCAAGAGATTTCTTTAAACATTTTAGTTCATGCCAAAACTAAAACCGATTTAGATAGTGCTTGTATAGAAATTACCAACTTGCTTAAACAAAAAGGCATTGTAAGCACACAAGAGAGTATTGGCATGTTGCCTATGTTTTTTAGCTTCTTCCCCAATCGTAATCGCTTGAATTTTAGAAAGCGTTTGTTGTCTAGTCAAAATATTGCTTCTTTAATCATATTGGAAAAACAAAATTGTGGTTTTTCTAGAAATTCATGGGGTAATCGCCATTTAACTATTTTTAGAAACCAAGACAAATCGCCTTATTTATTCAATTTCCATGCCTATGAGGCAAAAAGAAAAAATGATATGGTATCAGGGCATACCATCATCTTTGGTGGCACAGGGGCTGGTAAAACCACTTTAATTGAATTTTTAATCACCAATTGTTTTAAGTATGAAGATTTAAGTATTTTGGCTTTAGACAGAAATAATGGCATGCGTGTGATGACTGAGTTTTTAGATGGTCAATACAACGATAGCAATGATTTTTACATTAATCCGTTTTCTTTAAAAGATACAAGCGCTAACTGCACCTTTTTAGTGAGTTGGTTGGCATTCATGCTCAATATTGATGAAGATACTAAAGATGAAAAAGAAAAAAAGACTTTAAGTGCTTTATCCAAAACAATCAGAGTTTGCTATAACAATATCACAAAACAAGGGGGTGCTATTTTCAAGTTAAGAGATTTTAAAGACACGCTAGAAAGAGACTATTTAGATAGCAAAGACATTTTAGAAAAAGAGAGCTCAAAAGACTTATACAAGCATTCCACTGATTGTTTAGACTTTGCTAAAAAGCTTTCTGTTATTGATATGGATGCTCTTTCTAGTAGTAAAAAAGATTTCAACTTGGCAGTACTATACCTATTCTACAAAGTCATGAATAGAGCTAAATTAGAAAACAAGCCTTTTTATATCTTCATTGATGAAGCAAAATCTGTTATTGAAAATCCCATCATGTTAGCTAAAATCAAAGACACACTCGCTCAAGCTAGAAAACTCAATGGGGTTTTAACTTTAGCCTTTCAAGACATTAACCAACTTGATGGCGTAGAGGGAGCAAAGTCCATTATAGAAAACGCCGCTCAAGTCATACTCTATCCTACAAACAATTTTGAGAAATTAGAGAGCTATGGCATTTTATTAAGTCCTATTGAAAAATCCTTTTTAAACAAAACGCCGTTAAACGCTAGGCAAGTATTAGTGAAAAACCTTCTCACTCAATCTAGCGTATTTTTAGAAATCAATTTAGAAAAGCTAAACAGCACCAGTAAAAAATTTTTAAGAGCGTATAACTCTAGCGCGTCTAGCGTTTTTGAACTGGAAACGCTTAAAAAGGATAATCCAAAGGATTATAAAGAAATTTACTTGACAAAGGAGTAGGAATGAAAGATAGCGTGATTATCATTGAAAGCCCTAATAAGGTTGAAAAGATTAAACAACTAACAGGTGCGGAAGTTTATGCAACTATAGGGCATTTTACTAACCTTATAGGCGTAGATATTGAAAATAATTTTGCTTGTAAGTTTGAAATCAAAGAAGACAAGGCTAAGAAAATAAATTTTTTAATCAATGCTTGTAGGGACAAAAAAGTCTATATCGCTACTGACCCTGATAGAGAGGGCTATGGTATTGGCTATCAATTTTATGAAAAAATTAAAAATGTAGCTAGTGAAATTTATCGTGCAGAATTTCATGAGATCACACCAAGCGGTATTGAAAAGGGCTTAAAAAATGCGGTGTTATTTTCTCGTTCTAACACTAATTTATACCAATCATTCTTAGGCAGAATTGCAAGCGATCAGGTCGTTGGATTTGCTCTAACAAGCTATTTAAAAAAAAGTTTAAATCTTAGTGAATTGAGCGCTGGTAGAGTGCAAACTCCAGCTCTAGCTTTAATCTGCCAAAGAGATCAAGAAATAAGGGATTTTGATAAGTTGGATGCTGAAGAAAAAGTAGAATATCAAATCCAAGCTAGTATTGTGTACAATGAAAAAGAAGTGATTATTAAGCATGTAAGGGCGAATGAAAAAAACGAACTAGTGGATTTTAAATTTAAAGACAAAAACGAAGCATCTCAATTTTTACAAGATCTAAAGGACGGATTAGGCTCTATGAGTGTTCTAGTTTCACTAAAAGAAAGTCTATCCAATAAAGAACCCAAAAAACCTTTCACCACCTCTAAACTTTTATCCCAAGCGAGCAAATCCTTAAAAATACCCACTAAAGAAATCGCACAACTTGCTCAAAAACTCTTTGAAGCTGGTCTCATCACTTATCACAGAACTGATAGTGAATTTTTAAGTCCTGGGTATCTCAAAGAACATGAAGCGTTTTTTGAACCTATTTATCCGAGTGTTTATCAATATAGGGAATATAAGGCTGGTAAAAATTCACAAGCTGAAGCGCATGAAGCCATAAGAATTACACATCTGCATGCTTTAAAAGACTTAGAAAAAGTGTGCAGTGACGCTAAAATAAGCGAAGAATTAGCGCTGAAGTTGTATCAACTTATTTATGCCAATACAATTTGTTCTCAAAGTAGAAACGCCTTATACAATCAATATGATTGTATCTTTAAAATTAAAAGCGAGAGTTTTAAGCTCTCTTTCAAACTTTTAAAAGAAAAGGGTTTTTTAGAGATTGAAGAACTCATTCAAGGCAAAGAAGAACTTAACAAGGAAGAACAAGAAAGTGAAATAGAAAACTTTTCATTAAAAGAAAATGATAGTGTCCCGTTAAAAGAAGTTTTTATTAAAAAAATAGAAAAACCCAGTCCCAAACCTTATAAAGAAAGTGCCTTTATTCCCTTATTAGAAAGCGAGGGGATTGGTCGTCCCAGCACTTATGCGATCTTCTTAGATCTTCTTTTGAAGCGTAAATATATTAGCATTGATACAAAAACTAACGCTATCACCCCTACTAGTCAAGGATTAGAAGTGATTTCATTTTTCAAAAAAGATAAAGAAGTGGATTTCATCGCTCTTACAAGCAAGGATAAGAGCAAATTAGGAAGCACTACCAAACAATTTGAAGAATGTTTGGATTTAATCATGAGAGGTGAAGCTAGTTATGAAAAGTTTATGTCTGAAGTCATAAGCAAGTTAAAAAGCACCGCCAAGTTTTATTTAGCTAAAGGCTCTTTTATGAGATTAGTGGCTGATGAAAGGTTCAGTCAAGATTACTTGATCACTTTTTGCGAACAATTAGCGAATTTTAGAAATCAAATGTTTGATTTAAAACACCCACAGCTCGCTACTTCTATACCTTACACACAATTTCGCGTGCATGCTTTACATCCTAGTGTTATTGCTAATAGCAATATTGCGATCAACATTAGAATACCTAGTCTTTTCAAATTCCCAATCGAGAGCTTTAAATTTTCTCAAAAATGTTTAGAGAAAAACATGACTTATCAACAAATTATCAATGCAGTAATAGATGCAAAAAACATGCTTATTGTAGGTGGGACAAGTAGCGGTAAGACTTCTTTTGCAAACTGCTTACTCAATTTTATTTCTTTAGAAGATAGAGTAGTTACTATAGAAGATAGTCCTGAATTACATATGGAAAATCCTAATCAAGTTAATATTTTGGTAGGAAAAAATGAAGATAGCTTTTTTACCTATGAGCAAGCTTTAAACTCTGCTATGAGAATGACACCTAAAAGGCTTTTGCTTGGCGAACTTGACACAAGAAACACTTCTTTATTTTTAAGGCTCTCTAACACAGGACATAGTGGCATGATAAGCACTTTACATGCTAATAGCACTAAAGATGCCTTTGAAGCCATCTCTATGAATATGGCAATAAGCAGAAATGAAGTAAATCCAACCGCTCTTTTAAACTATTTTTGTGCTGGAATAGATTATTTAATCCATTTGAAATTTAATCATAATGGTTCGCTCATTTGTGTATCCTTTTAAAAAGCCTTTTCTATATGCTTTTAAAGTTATAGCTTTCATTAACATAGGTTATACAATATCATAAATATAATAGTAAGTCAACATAAAAAATATTTTTATGTTTATTGTTTAAATTATTTTAATAGCAGAAAAAAAGTATAAATATAATAATTAAGTAAAACCTACATCAAGTTCTACTTAAACCAAATTAAAAAAATCCATTTAAGTTATCTTAACCCTTTAGTTTAACCCTACCCCACAATATCCAGCAAATGCTCTTCATGCCACAATTCAATTTCTTCTTCTTCCAAGCCAAACGCCTTAGCCCTTTGGCTGTTTGGATAGCGGTTTTTGGAGCCTTCTTTAGAGTCCTTATCGCTAATAGCTTGCATGTTTTCTAACGCCCTTGTTTCTTGGGCTAATTCAAGCTTACTTTGAAAGCTTTGCGCTAAATCCAGCATATCACTTCTCGCACCCTGTTGGATAGCAGAATTTAAAGGAGCGTTTTGATTGATATAAGTTACATTGCCTAAAGCGGAAACACCCATGCTAACCTCCTTAAGTGTTTAAGTGTCCTTTAGACTAATAGTTCGGTATTTTGAGTAAATGACATTAGCTCCTTTGATGATTTTGACAAATTTTCGCTGCGTGTAGTCAATTTCGTAACTATTAAACGCATCTTTTTGCATTTTAATCAACATTTTGGCTAATTCCATAATGACCTCATCTTTGGGCGTATTCTTTTGGCAAAAAACGATCAAATGCGATCCAGGAATATTTCTTACATGCATCCACAAATCATTCGCTCTTGCGTCTTGTAAGAGTTTGATATTCTCTTTTTGGTTTTTCCCTAAACCGATTTTAAAATCCTTATAATACAGCACTTCATACCCGCTCATCGGGCGTTTGATTTTGGAATTTTTTACCGGCATAAACATTTCTAAAACGCTTTCTTCTTGCGCTCCTTTAACATAATTAATTTGATTTTCTTTAAAAGCGATTTTTTCTTTTAGATTCTCTTCTTCTAAATGCAAAAATTGCGATTTTTGTTTCTTTTTCTTGCTGAGAGTGAATTTTTTATTGATAAAAGCGTTTAAGGGCATGCTCTTATCAATTTCAATCGCACACTCCTTATCTTCAAAATCCTTTAAAACCACGCGACTTTCATGCTTATGGATTAAATGTTGGTAAGTGAGTAATAGCGAGGCTTGAGTTTGCAATTCTTTCGCTTCAAGCTGTAAATTTTTAGGATCTTCTAGTTTTTCTAATTTTTCTTTCAAGCGTTCTTTTTGGGCGTTTAATCGCTTGATGATTTGACTTTTTTTGTGTTCTAGTTCTTTGTGTTGGTAAAATAAAAAATCTTTTTCTAAAATGTCTAACAATCCCTTAAAATCCAAATCCTCTTCTTGATGCTCGTAGGCATTAGGAGGCAATGCCCCTAAAATATCGTTTTTAGCGACCCTATCATTAAAACGAAAGGCTTCTATCACGCATTTTTCTTGATCTAAAATCATGAGGTTGGCTTTTTTAGGAATCATTTCTAAACGCAAAATAAAATTTTCACTCTTATAGGCCAAATCTTTAGCACCTGTGATTTCTAAAATTCGATCGTTATCAATGATGTTTGCTTGTAAAATTTTGGCGTTTTTAGTGAATTTATTCAAACAAAAATCTAACGCTAGGGTGTTTTTTAAAACGCTCTCTGGGGGTTTTTTTGACAAACCGATATAAGGCGCGCTCAAATCCACAACAAAGGCGTGTTTTTCTTTAGAAAAAGTTTCTAATAAAAAGCTGGACGCGTTCAAGCGTTTGAGGTTAAAATGCGTTTGGGTGTTTAAAAATTCGCTGAATTTCTTTAAAAGAAAAAACTTCATCATCACACCTTTAATTTTTCCTTAGCGAAAGAAATTGCGCTCTCTATATTCTCGCTCCCCCCTATCATGCGCGCGATTTCTAAAACCCTCTCTTCGTTATTAAGGGTTTTTGCAAGGCTTTTGTGGTTTTCTTTAAACACCAAAATATGGTTTTTAGCAACGGCTGGGATATGGACTTGGTGCGAAATGGCAAAGATTTGTGAATGGCTGCTTAAGGTTTCAAGGGCTTTAGAGACCGCCAAACTCTCTTCACCGCTCAAATTGGAATCCATTTCATCTAACACCAACACGCCTTTAAAATCCTTTAAAAACTCCATTTCTAAAAGCATGAACGCCAACCTCAAACGGCTGTATTCCCCGGAGCTTAAGGTCTCTAATTGGGAATTTTGTAAATGTAAAACGAGTTTTTGAGCGCCTTTTTCGCTCATGGGGGCTTCTTCTAAGATCAAACTAGGGCTTTTTAAAAGCAAATCTTTAGCCTTAACGCTTAAAAGAGCGTTAAAACCAGCTAAATACTCTTTTCTAAAGCCGCTTATTTCTCCGCACAATTTCAAGCATTCAGTTTTTAATTGTTCTATTTCTTTGTGGTAAGTTTCGCAATAATTATCAATTTCTTTTAGGTTATGCAATTCGTTTTTAACATGCCCTAATCGTTCTTTAGCATGCATAATACTCCCGTAATCCTTAATGATCCCGCTTAGCATGCCAAGCCTTTCTAGCACTTTTTCAATATCCAAACACTCGCACTCTTCTAATTTAGCCTGCTCTTTTTCTAACAAAGCGCCTGCTTCCATTAAAGCGCTTTTTAAAAACTCCGCGCTATGGCCCACGCTCTCTAAAGCATGCGTGATTTTATGGGTATTTTCTAGCACCTCTAACGCCAGAGCGATTTTATCGTTCAATTTTTCCTTACTAGAGAGCAATTTTTTTTGCTCTAAAAGGCGTTCGTATTCATCTTCTTTTAAATCCAGCCTCTCTAATTTCATTTTTTCAAAATTCAAACGCTCTTCTAAATCCTTTTGAAAACGCTTTTTATCCTCTAACGATCGCCTTTCTTTTTCCAGCTTCTCTAAATGGGTGAATTTTTCTTCAAGTGCACCTAAAAGGGGGCTAAACGCCTGGTTTTCGTTTTGAATGTAGCCATCTAGTAAGGAGAGCATTAAAATATCATTGAGTTCATTCTGGCTGAATCTGTCGTTAGATAAGCGTTTGATCAAACCTTTTAATAACGCTTTGAGCGTGTTTTTAGACAGGCTTGTTTGGTTTAAAAAATAGCGCGTTTTTTCTTTTTTAATCACGCTGATGACTAAAGGTTCGTGGTTATCTTCTCTAAAAATGCCGTATTCTTCCGTGTCTAAAAAAGGCGCGATCAATTCCACTTCAATGTTTGAAGCGTTGCTCTCTTTAAGCCCAAACGCCCCTAAAAGGCTCGCAATAAGAACGCTTTTTCCCACCCCACTAGCCCCACTAATCGCACTCAAGCCGTCTTTAAACTCTAGATCCAATTTTTCAAAAACAGCGTTTTGACGCACTTTTAAGCGTGTGATTTGAGCGTTATTGAAATCTCGCATGTTTTTTACCCTTTTATCTTTTTTTGCTAGGGCTTTCCCCCCATAATAGCTTTTCTTTAAGCACTTTAAAATAATCCCTTGAATTTTTTTGTAAGAGTTTGGTAGTCGTGGGGCTTTTTTGAATGTATAGAGGTTGGTTGGCTTTCAAATCATAGGTGGCTTGCCCATCAATGACCACAAGAGCGTCTTCATGAGCGCAAAAATTCAAACAAAATTCCGCTCCTAACACTAAAGGGCGTTGCGTTAAAGAAAAATCGCACAAGGGCGTTAAAATATAACTTTGGCTTAAAGCATGCACAATCGGCCCATGAGCGCTCAAATTATAAGCGGTCGAGCCTAAGGGCGTGGCAATGATAAGCCCATCGCCTTTATAGGTGTTAAAGGGCGTATGGCCTGCATAAGCTTGGATGTCTAAAACCCCTAAAGCTTTTTTTTTAGCGATCACGATTTCATTGATCGCATAAAAAGAGGTGTTTCCAATACGGCCCTCTAAAGCCAAATGCTCTTCTAATTTGATCCTATCTTGCTTGAGATCTTGTAAGAAATCTTTCAAGCCGTTCAATTCAACCGCACTCAAAAACCCTAAATTCCCAATTCTAACCCCAAAACATGGCTTGTTGTAAGAATGCGTCATTCTTAAAGCCCCTAAAATCGTGCCATCGCCCCCTAAACACAAAAACGCGTAAGCTTTTTCTATCAATCGCGCATCTTTTGCCCCATCAAGGCTATCAATCATAAAGCTTCCAAACCCCTCATCTTCTAAAAGCTTTAAAACCCATTCTTTAGCCTGCTCTAGCTCTTCAAAAAGGGGGTTTTGATAATGGGTAGGCCGCACAAACACGCCGATAGTTTGATGTGAATCTTTCATGCGTATATTGTAGCTTAAAGCTTGAAACAAAATTTTAAAAAAGGGGGTTTTAATTGCTTTTTTATCATCTTGTGTAAAGTTCATGAAAAGTTTTTATTTTCGCTATGTTTCATTTTTCAAACTTTTTTAATTGTTTTTTGGGTATTCTTTTTAAGTAACAAAAAATTATTTTTAAGGAATCATAAATGAAAAAATTTTTTTCTCAATCTTTATTAGCTTTGATTGCTTCTATGAACGCGCTATCAGCGATGGATAATAATGGCGTTTTTTTAGGAGCGGGTTATTTGCAAGGACAAGCCCAAATGCATGCGGATATTAATTCTCAAAAACAAGCCACTAACGCTACTATCAAGGGCTTTGATGCGCTTTTAGGGTATCAGTTTTTCTTTGGGAAATACTTTGGCTTACGCCTTTATGGGTTTTTTGACTACGCCCACGCTAATTCTATTAGGCTTAAAAACCCTAACTATAACAACGAAGTGGCGCAATTGGCGGGTCAAATTCTTGGGAAACAAGAAATCAATCGTTTAACGAGCCTTGCTGATCCTAAAACCTTTGAGCCAAACATGCTCACTTATGGAGGGGCTATGGATGTGATGGTCAATGTAATTAATAACGGCATCATGAGTTTGGGGGCTTTTGGTGGGGTGCAATTGGCCGGCAATTCATGGCTTATGGCGACGCCGAGTTTTGAGGGCATTTTAGTGGAGCAAGCTTTGGTGAGCAAAAAAGCCACTTCTTTCCAATTTTTATTCAATGTGGGGGCTCGCTTAAGGATCTTAAAACATTCCAGCATTGAAGCGGGCGTGAAATTCCCCATGCTAAAGAAAAACCCCTATATCACTGCAAAAAATTTGGATATAGGGTTTAGGCGCGTGTATTCGTGGTATGTGAATTATGTGTTCACTTTTTAGGGGTGTGTCCCTAGAGCGTTAGAACGCTTTCAATGCGTTTAATCAACTCTTCTTTTCTTTTTTCTAAGCTTTTGGGCGTCCATTCTGTGTATTTGTGTGCAATGTCTATGGTCATCTTATAGCAAGTCATCACATTAGAAGGTTTCTTTTTGTTTAACTTGATTTCTTCCCCCATGTAGATTTTCTGTTTATCTTTGAAATCCAAATTTGAAGCTTGAGAGTTTTTCGTGCCCCCTAAAAGCGTGAGGTTGGCTAAAGAATGCGTGTATAATTCCCTTTCTTCTTCGCTAAAGTCTTTAACCCATTGGCTTGAAGGATTGGGGTTTTGGGGTAAGATGTGTTCAACATGAAAATCGTTCTTTTCAATGCGTTTAGGTCTGGGATCATCGCTCATGAAATATTCCACTAAAATGAAAACGGGTTTGAGCCATGAATTTTTTTTGACGGATTTACCAGCGAAGTAGAATTTTTCATACAATTTGCTGTCTTGCAGGTTTTCTTTAAAGCGTTGCGTGATATTTTTATCCTTAAAATATTTTTTCACAATAGAAGCGATGTTCTCTACGCTTTTCTTTTCTTTTAGGGCATTAATGATGTTGCAACAAGTTTGGCTGCGTGTGGTTTTTGTCTGCCCTGCAACCCAATCTTGGTAATAAAACTTGACCAACAATTCTTTTAAAGCCTCTATCTCGCTTTCTCTATAGCGGTGCAACAAACTGGCACACAACATAACGCATAAATGATCATCGTCTTTATACGAGAGCAAATGAGCGTGTCGGTCTTGCATTTCTAACACCTCACCATAAGCGTTATAGAAATTTTCTATGCCCTTAAGGTATTCTAAAGGGGTTTTGTTAAGATTTTTAAACCAAGTAACGAGTCTTTTTTCCATTTTTTCTTTAGAAGTTACCGGATCGAGATAGGTCAAATGCCAGCTGAATAATGTCTCCATTGTTAAATCATTATCTGAGCATTTTTGGCTTAAGGCGTTCCAACGAGACACAAGCTTTTTTTGATCCTCTTCTTTAGCCAATTCTTTTAACAACTCTCCCTTAAAAATATCTGTCGCATTCAAAGGCAAACCCCTAGCGTTTAAAATACTAAAAATCCTTAACGCCTTGTCTATACTTGGGCAAATAATGGTGATAAATTTAACATTAGAATACAGCCACTCAATGAAATCGTTAATGTTTTTAATCTCTTTTTTCCTGATATAGTCTTTTAAACAAACCGCATTTTTTAAGTAATTGTTTTCATCATTTTTACTTACATGATGAGGGTCATCAAAAAAATCTAATGCATCTTGAAAATCATATTCAGCGTTAGACCCTATAGTGTTAAAACTCAGTCGTTTTCTTTCTGTATGCCTATCTTTCCAACCCTCTTGTAAATGTTCTAAATTCTTAGGGTCTAAACAATCATTATAAAGATCGGCTAAAACTTTTGCCAACAGAATGAAAGTGCTTAAGCGTTGCTGGCCATCCACAATATCATAGATTTCGGTTTTGGAATTGGGATCGGATTTGACTAAGACTAATGAGCCGCAAAAATAATCGCTTTCTCTATCCTCTTCATAGTCTTCAAACAAATCGTCTAAAAGCTTTTCGCAGTTTTCTCTAGTCCATTGATAAGGGCGTTGGTAGATAGGGATTTGGTAATAGAATTCTTCTTTTAAAGTATTTTTTAGATACCACTCATAGCTATCAATTTTTGCCATAAAAACCCCTTGTATGATTTAGGGTAGATTATAACATTAAAAAGTGTTTTTTTTTTTTTTGAAATATTTCTACGCATGAAGATGCATGGTTTATCGCCATGCTCTTTTTTAAAGCTTATTTTTAAAGCTCCTTTAAAACCTCTAAAGGCGATTTGAACGCTAGATTGAAAGCTTTAGCGATGCCTTCTTGGGTGATATAGCCGTTATAAGCGCTCAAGCCTCCAAGCGTGTTCGCCACGATTTTAGTGTTGGCTGTTAAAAAACCCTTCAAGCCATGCTCTAAATAATACAACAAATACGGCACGCTCGCATGGCTATAAGCCGTAGAGCTCGTTTTAGCGGCAATCCCTGGCATGTTCGGCACGCCATAATGCAACAAATCCTCTTCCACATACACCGGGTTAGAATGGCTTGTCTGGTGTATGGTCTCTATGCACCCCCCTAAATCGCAAGCCACATCAATGACTACCCCTTGTTTTTGCATGTATTTTAAATGCCTTCTTAAGATCACTTTAGGGGTTTGGCTCGCTGTAACCAGCACCGCTCCCACTAGCCCCACCGCCCCATTTAAGGCTTGAATAATATTGGCTTCATTCACGCTTAAAACTTCTAAATCATACAAATGGTAATAGGGGTGGTTTTGTAATTTAGCGTAGTCTAATTCTAAAATCGTTACTTTAGCCCCCATTTGGCTTAAGACTTTCGCGCTCTCCATGCCAACCACACCGCCCCCAACCACAACGATTTTAGCCCTTTGCGCGCCCGATAAACCCCCAAGCATGACCCCCTTACCCATAAACCCCTTAACATGCTCTAAAGCCAATAAATAATGCTGGACTAAATGCGCGGCCAACCTCCCAGCCACCACGCTCATAGGTGCTAAAATAGGGTAGTCGTTTTTAGGCCCGGCAATGGTTTCAGTGCAAATAGAAGTGATTTTTTTATCTATAAACATTTCGCACAAGCTTTTTTGATACGCTAGATCCAAATAACTAAACAGCGTGGCTTTTTCTTTCAACAAAGGGTATTCATGCTCTAAAGGCTCTTTGCATTTGACCACCAAATCCTGCCCCCACGCCGTTTTAGAATCCACGATTTTAGCCCCCACGCTTTCATACGCTTCGTTACTATAACCGCTATTAGCGCCGGCATTATTTTCCACCAAAACCTCCACGCCCTTTTGAACGATTAGCACCACATCATCAGGCACCAAAGCCACTCGTGATTCTAAATCCATGCTTTCTTTAACTAGCCCAATAGTCATGTTAATCCTTTAATATAGTAGTGTCAGTTATGATTATACTCACTCCATTAAACGATTGGGTATCTTTCTTTTAAAAAGCTAAATAGTCTTACTCTTTTACACAATGAAATTGTTCTATTTATTATCCATTTGCTTATTAATAATTGATTGTTGATTTTAGTTTAGAATAAAAAATATGAGTGGGGATTTAAAGGAGTTATAAAATGATTTTAGTAGGATTAGAAGCGGAATTAGGAGCGTCAAAAAGAGGCACCGATAAAGGGGTTAGGCGTTTGAGAGAAGCTTTGAGCGAAACGCATGGCGATGTGATTAAAGGCATGCAAACGATCACTCAAGAGCGGTGCGTGCTTTATAAAGAGTTTAGATACGCTAATAATTTTGAAGATTACTACCTTTTTTGTAAAGAAAATCTGATCCCTTGCATGAAAGAAGTGTTTGAGAAAAAAGAATTCCCTTTGATTTTAAGCTCAGAGCATGCGAACATGTTTGGGATTTTCCAAGCCTTTAGGAGCGTTCATAAAGACAAAAAAATAGGGATTTTGTATTTAGACGCGCATGCGGATATTCATACGGCTTATGACAGCGATACAAAGCACATTCACGGCATGCCTTTAGGCATGGTTTTAAATCGTGTCCGTAGCGGGGTTAATCGCATGAGCGAGAGCGAAGAAAAGGCATGGCAAAAGCTTTGCTCTTTGGGGTTAGAAAAGGGAGGGTTAGAAATTGATCCTAAATGTTTGGTGTATTTTGGGGTAAGAAGCACAGAACAGAGCGAAAGAGATGTGATTAAGGAATTGCAAATCCCTTTATTTAGCGTGGGCGCGATAAGAGAAAACATGCAAGAAGTGGTTCAAAAAACTAAAGAATTGTTAAAAGCGGTGGATATTATTTACCTTAGCTTGGATTTAGACATTATGGATGGCAAGCTTTTCACTTCTACCGGCGTGCGTGAAAATAACGGGCTGAGTTTTGATGAATTAAAGCAATTACTGGGCTTGCTTTTAGAAAGTTTTAAAGACCGATTAAAAGCGCTTGAGGTAACCGAATACAACCCCACGGTGAGCGCTAAACACACCGATGAAGAAGAAAAGCAGGTTTTAGAAATCTTGGATCTCATCATCAATCGCTGTAAAATTAAAGACAAGGAGCGATCTTTTACAATGAGTCGCTGATCGCTTTTCAAACCAAACGATAAAAAATTGAAAAAAGGGGCAGTGTTTAGATGGAAAATTAAACCGCTTTGAGCGTCAAAAAATGTCTTGTGCGTTTTGAGAACGCATGCAAGCTATCTGTGTGTCAAAAATGGGTATTTTTTACTAGAGATTGAGCAAAATCAGCAAAATCAAAAAAAAAGATTTTCATAGGATTAATAAAAATTTAAGAATTTTATCATAAAATCCTGCATGTTATTAAGTTTTTTTAGTTTTTATTACCTACGACTGCTATTGGCGTTTGCGTAACTATACTCAAAAAACTTAAATAATTTAGCATTTTAATCTCTCAAAATACAAGGAGTTTGCGTTGCACAAAAAAGTTCTGTTGGCTTTAACTGCCAGCTTGATTTGCCAAGAGTCTTTGTTCGCTAAGGATAAAGACTACACTTTGGGCAAGGTTTCTACTGCCGGGAAAAAGGATAAATCTGATTATTCTGGGCAGGTCAATTTGGGTTATAGCGGGATTACCGCGCCTAAGAGTTGGCAAGATGAAGAAGTGAAAAAATACACAGGAAGCCGCACGGTGATCTCTAACAAAGCGCTCACCCAACAAGCTAACCAAAGCATTGAAGAAGCTTTACAGAATGTCCCCGGTCTGCAAATTAGGAATGCCACAGGCGTAGGGGCTATGCCTACTATCCAAATCCGTGGCTTTGGAGCGGGGGGTTCAGGGCATAGCGATGCGACGCTGATGTTAGTTAATGGTATTCCTGTTTATATGGCCCCCTACGCCCACATTGAGCTAGACATTTTCCCCGTTACCTTTCAAGCCATTGATCGCATTGATGTGATTAAAGGTGGAGGCAGCGTGCAGTATGGGCCTAACACTTATGGGGGTATTGTCAATATCATCACTAAGCCCATTCCTACTCAATGGGAAAACCAAGCGGCTGAAAGGATCACTTATTGGGCTAAGGCTAGAAACGCCGGTTTTGCCGCTCCCCCTGATAAAACCGGCGATCCTTCTTTCATCAAGTCTTTAGGCAACAACCTCCTCTATAACACTTATGTGAGGAGCGGAGGGATGATCAATAAGCATGTGGGTATCCAAGCGCAAGCTAACTGGGTTAGAGGCCAAGGCTTTAGGGACAATAGCCCCTCTAGTATTTCAAACTATTGGCTGGATGGGGTCTATGACATCAATGAAAGCAATGGGATTAAAGCCTATTACCAATACTACGATTTTGCTATCGCCCAACCGGGATCGCTCAGCGAGCAAGATTACAAAATAAACCGCTTCGCTAATTTGCGCCCCTTAAACCAAAAAGGCGGGCGTTCACAACGCTTTGGGGCTGTGTATGAAAACCGCTTCGGGGATTTAGACAGAGTGGGCGGGACTTTTAGCTTCACCTACTATGGGCAGTTGATGACTAGGGACTTTCAAGTGAGCTCTAGCTACAATAGCGCTAACATGGTTACTTGTTTTAGCGAAGCGGCATGCAGGGCGGCGGGACTTCCGGCAGGGTATAACTTGGCTGTGCCTTATTATGCCACTAACTACAATGGCTGGGCGGAGGTAGAAAACCCTGTGCGCTCCATTAACAACGCTTTTGAACCTAAAGTGAATCTGATCGTCAATACCGGGAAAGTCAAGCAAACCTTTATCATGGGCTTGCGTTTCATGACCACCACCTTTTTACAGCGCCAATACTTAAACACCAATGAATGCGCCACCAAAACGAGCGGTGAGGGGTCAGGATTCTTGTGTGAGGGTCCTAATGTGATGAGCGGTTGGAAACCCCACATCAAGCATGGCGTTTATAGAAACTGGAATAACTGGCGCAACAATTACACAGCAGTTTATTTGAGCGATCGCATTGAAGCTTGGGACGGGCGCTTTTTCATCGTGCCTGGTTTGCGCTACGCTTTTGTGCAATACAACAACGAAAATGCGGCTAATTGGGCGCAAATCCCTGAGAAGGATTTAAGAAAAATCAAGCACATGAACAATTGGATGCCCTCAACCAACATTGGCTTTATCCCTGTGCAAGGCGATCACAATGTGCTTACCTACTTCAACTACCAACGCTCTTTCGTCCCGCCTCAATTAGACGTTTTGAGCTATGGAGGAGCGGAGTATTTCACCCAACACTTTGACACGGTGGAAGCAGGAGCACGCTACACCTATAAAGATAAATTCAGCTTCAATGCGGACTACTTTAGGATTTGGGCACGCGATTTTGCCACCGGGCAGTATTCAGTCTATACAAGCGGCCCCATGAAAGGTAATGTGCGCCCCATTAATGGCTATTCTCAAGGCGTGGAGCTGGAATTGTATTACAGGCCTATTAGAGGGTTGCAATTCCATGCCGCTTTCAACTACATTGACACTCGTGTAACCAGCCATGGCCCTTTAACAGACTTGAACGGGGATGTGCTAAAAGGGACTAGCTATAACAAGCATTTCCCTTTTGTAAGCCCTTTCCAGTTCATTCTTGACGCTCGTTACAATTGGCGTAAAACCACCATTGGTATTTCTAGCTATTTTTATAGCCGTGCTTATAGTGGGATTAGCAACAGCGCAGCAGGAGGCTATTATGGGATGCAATATTATAGTGGGGGGAACAACTATGAAAGCGTTCTTAATAGCGGCTATCAATGCGAAGCTTGGTGTATGACCCAGCATGAAGGGCTCTTGCCTTGGTATTGGGTGTGGAATATCCAAGTGAGCCAAATTTTTTGGGAAAACGGACGACACAGAGTTACAGGAAGCTTGCAAATCAACAACATCTTCAACATGAAGTATTATTTTACAGGGATTGGCTCTAGCCCTGCAGGCTTGCAACCCGCGCCTGGAAGATCGGTTACAGCGTATTTGAACTACACTTTCTAAAGGCTTTAAAAAGGAGGGGGATTGTTGAGCGATGATGAGCCGCTCAAATCAGCCGCTTAGCGGTTTCATTGAGATGATGGAGTTTATTTAAGAATATTCCAAATAAGTTTCTTTGAGGCTGGCCTTAGCCCTTTGCCAATTAGGCAAATACAAACTCAGCAAATCCCTAAAGTATTCGTTGTGGTGGCGTGCTTTGAAATGCAATAATTCATGCACAACCACATATTCAATGCCCTTTCTAGGTGCTTTAGCCAATTCCAAGTTAAAAAGCAGGGTGCGTTTAGCAATATTACAACTCCCCCATATCCGTTTCATTTTTTGGATTTTAAAGCTCTGTATGCTCTCGTTTAAAATCTTTTCGTATTGGTTGATATAGGTTTGTATTTTTTCTCTTAAAACTTGTCTGTAATAGTTTTCTAACACTTTTAAGCGGTTTTCTAAGCTTGTCTTTTGATGGACATGCAAGATTAAATATTTAGGGCTTTGGAGGACGAAGTGTTTTTTTATGGTGTGTTCAATCTTTAATAAATAGCGTTTCCCAAAAAGATAATGGCTTTCTCTCTCTAGCATTCCTCTTTGGCTCTGTCTGTTTTGGTTTAAAAAATTTTGTTGCTGTTCTTTTATCCAAGGGAGTCTTTTAATCAAAGAAAGCCTAAGGCTCTCATCGTTTAAAGCTAGGGGGCAAGACACACGCACAGAGCCATCAGGCGGGCAAACGCTAATGTGTAAATGCTTAATATCCTTTTTTTCTATAGCGATGTTGGTATTATTTAAAGTCAAACAATAAGCGTTCATTAGCGATACTCCTCTATGTGTTTGGCTAAATTAAAAACATTTTCTAACAAACCCTCATCGTTTATGATTTTTCTTAAAGCGATTTTAAGGTTTTTTTCTTTTTGATTATGCCCCACCCAACCATCTTTTTTATTATCCCTTATGCATGCGTCTGTTTCTAGGGCTAAGGCTTCATTTTCATCTAAATTATCATAGAGGGTTTTTAAAGCGTTAGTGTTGATCTTTTTAGGGTAATTTCTATTTTCTTTATTAATAACTTTTTTGGCTAAGTCGTGGATTTGTTGCAAGTATTCTAAATAGGTTAATTTCTTTTCCCTAAACTGGAGAATCAAATCGTTTAAAAGCGAAGATAATTTTTCGTAATACTTAGGATCGCTCGCTTCTTTTTCTATAATGCGTTTTTTAGTGTTGTTAGCGATACTTTCTGCCATAGAGCTTTCATTTTTAAATACTTGAGATAACGCCTTATTAAAATCATTAATATTCATTTGGGCTAAAACTTCACACAGCCCTTGATCTTCTATTTTGATTAGCGTCTTGCTATCCGTGGTTTTAATGTAAGCGTCTAAAATCCGGCGCATGTCTTCGCTATAGCTTTTTAAATCCACGCTATCCCCACTACTCAAGCCAACCGCTTTTTGTAAATGCCTATAAAATTCCGCTTCTTGTTTGATTTTTTGCATTTCTTCTTTAGAATAAATGGGCTTTTCTAAATGATTCAATTCCACAAACATTCTTAAAAACGCGCCAACAAGCTGGTAAAACAACCGCCTTTTTTGAGTGTTTTTTTCTAAATCGCTCCCACAAAAATAAGCGATATAATCCATTTCATCTTTTGGCTCTTTCACGCTTTCACAAAGCGATTTTAACTGATCTCTAGTTTCTTCTAATCTTTTCTTAATCTTTTGGGATTTGTCAGAGATAAACCCTTGAATGTCTTCTCTTTCATAGTTTTCAAACGCTTTATTGGTGTAATCGCTGTGCGCTTCTTGTAGGCTATCAAACAAATCCTTATAGTCTATGATACAGCCAAAATCCTTATCTTCGCTATCTAATCTATTCACCCTGCACACCGCTTGAAAAAGCCCATGATCTTGCATTTTCTTATCCATGTATAAATAAGTGAGGCTTGGCGCATCAAAACCGGTCAATAGCTTATCCACCACGATCAATAGCTTCATTCTAGCAGGCTCATTAATGAAACGCTTTTTGACTTTTTCTTCAAACTCTTTAATTTGATTAAGGGCTTTTTTCCCATCTTTTTCATTAAAAAAGTTTTGCAACATTTTGCAATAAGTGCGGTATTTATAACTCTCTTCGCTCTCATTGCTCCCGCAATCTTTCAGATCAGCGATATTGGGTTCATAGCTTGTGATCACAGCCACCTTATCCTTTAATTCTGTTTCTAAAAAGAGTTCAAAATACTGGCATGCGTTATACACGCTTTCAGCCACCAGCATGGCATTCCCCTTTCCATTCCTTAATCGTGGGAGTTTTGCCATATCCAATACAATATCTTGCACAATACGAGCCAATCTGTCTTTAGTGGAAAAAACCTTTTGCAAATTAACCCATTTCTTTTTAAGCTCTGTTTTAGCCGCCTCATTCAAGTTTTGGGTTTTTAATTCAAAATACTCGTCTAGCTTTTCAGGGCTACTGACATATTGATCCACGCTCCTGGCTTCATAGTTTAAATCTAGCACCACCCTATCGCTAACGGCTTCATTAAATTTATAGCAGTGGATATAATTCCCAAACACTTCCTGGCTTGTCTTTTTATCTTGTTTCAATAAAGGCGTGCCGCTAAAGCCTATAAAAATCGCATTAGGGAGCAGGCTTTTCATGGCTTTATGCAATTTAGCGCTTTGGGTTCTGTGGCATTCATCCACTAAAACAACCCATTCTTTTAAAACAGGTTGCTTTTTTAAGTCTTCTAAGTCGTTGTCATCAAATTTATGCACAAGCGCTCCAACCAAAAATTCCTTATTTTCAAACAGCACGCTCAATAAATCCTTCTTGCTGTCTGTGCGATAATAATTAGACTCGCCTATTCCTTCAAACACGCCTTGAATTTGAGCGTCTAATTCCCTCCTATCCGTAACGATTAAAATCCTTGCTTGTTGGATATTCCTTCTTAGCCATTGAGCGAACCACACCATAGTCAAGCTCTTACCGCTGCCTTGCGTGTGCCAAATAATCCCCCCTTCTTTTCTTTGGATAAATTCTTGCGTTTTTTTAATTGCAAAATATTGGTGGAACCGGGCGCATTTCTTTTGCCCCTTATCAAAAATCAAAAAATCATGGATAAATTCTAAAAACCTTTCTTTTTTAAAAAGCATTCAATCGTCTCAAACAAATTTTTTAAAACGCCCTCTTCTTTCCAAGAAAGGTAGTATTTTTCTTTAGTTTCTATGACGCCATATCTTAGCCCTTGACTTTCATTGCCCGCCATAACCAATTGGATCGTTTTAAAAAAATCTCTAATAAATTCTTTCTTTTGGTTGTCTAAATTTTGCCTGATACCGCTTTCCACGCTCACGCTGGATTTTTTCAATTCTAGCACCCCTAAAGCGATCCCATTAACATAAAGCACCACATCCGGCCGTTTCGTGTTTAGCCCTTTAACGCTCACTTCTTCAGCCACGCTAAATTCATTCTTAGAAACATCTTTCCAATCAATGAGCCAACTTGTTTGGGTTGGTTCATTCTGGCTTATTTTGGTTTTCACGCCATAAATTAAAAGCTCGTAAAATTTTTGATTCGCTTCGTATAAATCGTTTTTTAAAGCCTCATGGATTTTCTGCTCAATTTTATGCCACCTTTCATTATTGATTTTTTGGTTTTTAACTAGCCATGCTTTCAAGCTTTCTTTATTAATGTTTTCATTATCGCTCTTTGTTAAATCCCCTAAATACGCATAGCCCATGCTTTTAAAAGTTTCTATGACTTGTTTTTGAACTTCTCTTTCTGTTTTCATTATAAACCCCTTAAGAACGCTTTTTACCGCTTTATATTATAATCCTAAAAACAAAATAGGGCGATTAAAATGGCGATCAAAAAAAGCGAATTGTATAGCTCTTTATGGGCTGGGGCGGATAGTTTAAGGGGCGGAATGGATGCGAGCGAGTATAAAAACTATGTTTTGAACCTGCTTTTTTTAAAATACATCAGCGATAAAGCCAGAAATGACGCTAAAAACAATACTTATAGCGAAATAGAAGTGCCGCAAGGGTGTTTTTATGAAGACATTCTCGCTTTAGAGGGCGATAAAGAAATAGGCGACAAGCTCAATAAAATCATCGCAGAAATCGCAGAGCGAAACGACTTAAAAGGCGTGATTGACAGCGTGGATTTTAACGATAACACTAAGCTTGGCGAGGGTAAAGCGATGATGGACACCCTTTCTAATTTGGTTAAAATCTTTGCGGATTTGAGTTTGGGCGCGCATGGGGCTTTAGACGATGATTTATTGGGTGATGCCTACGAATATTTAATGCGCCATTTCGCCAGCGAATCCGGTAAATCCAAAGGGCAGTTTTACACCCCTAGCGAAGTTTCGCTTTTATTATCCCTTTTGCTTGGCATTGATGAAAACACCAGACAGGATAAAAGCATCTATGATCCCACTTGCGGGAGCGGTTCGTTACTATTAAAAGCTTCTAGTTTGGCCGGCAAAAAAGGCTTAACTATCTATGGTCAAGAAAAAGACATTTCCACCACAGCCCTTTGTAAAATGAATATGATTTTACACAATAGCGCTACTGCTGATATTGCTAAAGGGGGTTCTAGCACCCTTTCTAACCCCCTTTTTATTGAAAATGGCATGCTAAAAACCTTTGATTATGTCGTGGCTAACCCTCCTTTTAGCTTGAAAAATTGGACTGACGGGCTGAGCATAGACCCTAAAAGCAAGCAAGTCATTAACGATCATTTCAATCGTTTTGAAGACGGCACGCCCCCTGAAAAAAATGGCGATTTTGCTTTTTTGCTCCACATCATCAAATCCTTAAAAAACACAGGCAAAGGGGCAGTGATTTTACCTCATGGGGTGCTATTTAGGGGGAACGCTGAGAGTGCAATCAGAAAAAATCTTTTATTAAAAGGCTATATTAAAGGCGTGATAGGCCTAGCCCCTAATCTTTTTTATGGCACTTCCATTCCTGCATGCGTGATCGTTTTAGACAAAGAAAACGCGCGCGCCAGAAAGGGCGTTTTTATGATCGATGCGAGCAAGGATTTTAAAAAAGACGGCAATAAAAACCGCTTGAGGGAGCAAGATGTCCAAAAAATGATAGACACTTTTAACGCTTACAAAGAAATCCCTTATTATTCCAAAATGGTGAGCCTAGAAGAAATCAGTCTAAACGACTATAACTTGAATATCGCGCGCTACATTGCCGCCAAGCAGGAATCAGAAAAAGACTTGTTCGCTTTAATCAACAGCCACAAGGCGAGTTATTTGCCCAAAAACGAAATAAAAGCCTACGCCCCTTATTTTCAAGTGTTTAAAGAGCTTAAAAACACGCTGTTTAAAAAGAGCGATAAAGAGGGTTATTACGCTTTAAAAACAGAATGCGAAAACATCAAAGAATTAATCATTCAAAGCTCAGAATACCAAACCTTCCACGCTTCTGTTTTGAGCGCTTTTGACCGATTGGAATTATTTGAAACTTTTAATGATTTAGAGCCAGGTTTTAACCCAAAAACCCTAATAGAAAGCAAAGCGTTTGTCAAAAAGTTTTAAAAGAATTTGAAAAAATAGAAATCTTAGACAAATACGGCGTGTATCAGCTCTTCAAAGATTACTATAACGAAGTTTTGCAAGACGATTGGTTCCTCATCTCATTCAATGGTTTTATAAGCGCTAAAGAATTAAGGGAATTAAACCCCCTAAAAGACAAAAACAAAAAAGCCAATTATTTAGAGGAGCCGGATTTTGTCATTCAAAAAACCTACTACAAAAGCGATCTAATCCCTAAACATTTAATCAAACAACGCTTTTTTGAAAAAGAAACGAAAGAATTAGAAGAATTAGAAAACGCCCTTAATGAAAACGAGGCCCTTTTAGATGAATTTATAGAAGAGCATTCTAACGAAGAGGGGCTTTTTGATGGATTGAAAATCAATGAAAGCGTTTTGAAAAAAGAGCTAAAAAACGCCACCGATTTAGAAGATAAACAAATCCTAAAAACCGCTTTAGAATGGCTAGAAGCTAAAAACAAGGCGCTAAAAATGAAAAATAAAGCTTATGAGGAGCTGGAATTAAAAGCGTTCCACCAGTATAAAAACCTTGAAATCAATGAAATTAAAGATCTCATCATCAAAGACAAATGGCTCAACAGCCTAAAAAACGCCCTAGAAAACAAAATTTTAAAACGCATCAACGCTTTTATTAGCGCTCTTAATGAAATCATTTTAAACTACTCTAACAGCTTGTTAGAACTAGACAAAGAAGTCAAAGAGAGCGAATCAAAAGTTTTAGAGCATTTGAAAGATTTGGGGTTAATGGGGTGATAAACGCATGGACGCATTAGCACTGCCCTCAAATTGGCAAAGAGTGAGAATTGGGGATATATGCGAAATTGTTAAAGGACAACAAATAAATAAAATTAGCCTAAATAATACAGATAAATACCCCGTTATAAATGGTGGCATTGACTTTTTGGGCTACACAAATAAATTTAATGTTTCAAAGAATACAATAGCAATTAGTGAGGGTGGCACATGCGGATATGTTAGGTTTATGAAAAGCGATTTTTGGTCAGGAGGGCATAACTATTCCTTACAAAAAATTAGCAATAAGGTAAATAATTTATGTTTATACCACATTTTAAAAAGTTATGAAAAAGATATTATGAAATTAGGAGTTGGGTCTGGATTAAAGAATATTCAATTAAAAGCCTTAAAAGATTTTGAAATCCCCCTACCCCCCCTAAACGAACAAATCGCTATCGCTAACATTTTAAGCGATTTGGATAATGAGATCGCAAGCCTTAAAAACAAAAAACGCCAATTTGAAAACATCAAAAAAGCTTTAAACCACGATTTAATGAGCGCTAAAATCAGGGTTTTAGAAAAATAAACACCCCAAAAGTCAAGGACAAACCCGCTTTTTAAAGGAAACCCCTAAGCTTTTAAACTCAGGGGAACGCTCTTGAAAAAATCAGCGTTTCACAGAAACGATCACTTTAAGCCCTAAAAAAGCAAACTCAAAGTATAATGATCTCCAAGAGCGTTTGTTATGTGGCTTTGACATAACATGCTCCTTTATGTGGTTTGCCCCATAATGCAACTATGGGGCGTGGTGAGATTTTACAACAAACCCCCTTAAAATCTCATCTAATCAAAAACAAGGCGTTTTTAAAACATTAAAGAATGAGCGTTATTAAGCGGTATTGTTTAAAACTAATGCTTCAAACAATCTTCAAACAAATACTGATGCTCGCCAGGTAAAGCGTCAAATAAGGCTTTGGCTAAATCTTGCATTTCTTTTAAGGCTTTATTACTGCTTCTTAAAGTCAATAAATTTTGCAAGCTCCTAGCGTTAATGCTATAGGCTAAATGCGTTTTATAGCTTTCAGGCATGGCGTATTTGGCTAAGTCGTTTTTAATGTTATGCTCGCTCAATAAAACCCTTAGATTTTCCAAAGCTAAAACGCTCATTGCATTCACTTTTTCATTATCCACAAACACTAAAAACTCTTTCGCTCTTTCTAAATTCGTTTCATTAAGGGGTAAAAAGCTCTCCACTTCTTTCAATTCCCTTAAAGTGTAACGGCTTGACTTCACGCTCAAGCTCGCTATTCTATGCCGGCTCAATTCTTGCAACGCCCCCCTGCTCAAGCCCTTGATTTCAAAATTGTAATAAAGATGCTCTAAAGTGGAAGAATGCCTAAAAATATTCCCCACCCTGTGGATAAGTTCCTTATCCTTACAACCGCCATCATCGCTGTATTCAAAACTCTGCCAACAAGTGCGGATCGCTTGGCTTGCAATGTCTAAAGGGGTATAATGCTTACAAATCACTTCCATTATTTGACTCCTAATCGCTTTTTATTCCACGGTAACGCTTTTAGCTAAGTTTCTTGGGTGATCCACATCGTGATTTAGGCGCATAGCGATTTCTAAAGCTAAAAGCTGCATCGCTAAATTCATGCGGAAAAATTCTTCCATGTAGCTTTCGCTCTCTTCTAATTGGATAAAATCATCAGCGATCTCTAAAATTTCAGAGCTTAACACGCAAATCGTAGAATCCCTAGCGCTCAATTCTTCAATATTGCTTTTGGTTTTATCAAATAACAAGTGCTTAGACAATAAAGCAATGGTAAAAAGGTTAGAATCCACCAACGCAATAGGCCCATGCTTCATCTCCGCGCTCGCATACCCCTCAGCATGCAAGTAGCTGATTTCTTTAAGTTTCAACGCTCCTTCTAAAGCGAGCGGGTAAAACACATCACGGCCAATATAAAAAAAGCCATGCCCATGCAAGTAGCGTTTGGATAAACGCTTGATTTTTTCATGCAATTTAGGCTCTACTTTCATCGCCTTCACGCTATTGAGCATGTTTTTGGCTTGGATTCTTTCTTCTTCTTTAGAGATCGTCCCTAGCTGTTTGCCTAGATACACGCTCAAAAGCCATAAAAGCATCACTTGCGAAGAAAACGCCTTAGTGGATGCCACGCTCCTTTCTACCCCCGCTCTAATCAAAAGCGTGTGATCACTAATGCGGCTCATCATGCTAAAAGGGGCGTTACACAAGCTAATGGTTTTAAGCCCTTGGGCTTTGGCTAATTTTAAAGCTTCTAAAGTGTCAGCGGTTTCACCGCTTTGAGAAATCGCTATAAAAAGCTCGTTAGGGTTGCTTTTAAAATGGGCGTAGCGGTATTCGCTCGCTAAAATGGCCCTCGCTCTTATTTTGGCTAACCTTTCAAACAAATACACGCTCGCCAAACTCGCATGGTAACTGCTCCCGCAAGAACACAGCGTGATCTCGCTCACGTTTTCTAAAAATTCAGGATCAATCTCACAATACACATTCAAGGCTTCCAAGCGCCCCTCTAAACACTCTAACAAACTGCTGTGCTGCTCATAAATCTCTTTTTCTAAATAATTCCTAAAATCCCCTTTAGAATGATCTTTATTCTCAAAAGCGTAATCTTTCATGTTTTCAATGTGTTTTAAATCTTTAAAATTTTCTAAAGAAATCCGCCCCACGCTGTTTTCTTCTAAAATGACAAATTGATCCACTTTAGGGGCTAGCACGCTCAAACTGGACGCAAAAAACACCCCCTCTTTGCCCTTGCCCACGATTAAAGGCGAAGAAGATTTAGCGTAAAAGAGACTCTCTTTAGCTCTTTTATGGAGCATTAAAATCGCATAACTCCCTTTTAAAAGGCTGATGCTTTTTTCAAAGGCTTTCAATAAATCGCTCTCGCTTTTAAGCGTTTCTTCTAATAAATGCGCAATCACTTCCGTGTCCGTTTGGCTTAAAAACGCATGCCCTTTGTTTTCCAATTCTTTTTTCAAGCTTGCGTAATTTTCAATGATGCCATTATGCACTAAGGCTAAATTTTCTGTAAAATGCGGATGGGCGTTCGCGCTGCTTGGTTTCCCATGCGTCGCCCATCTCGTATGAGCGATACTCACGCCAAAATTTAAAAACTCTTTATCTTTAAGCTCTGATCTAAGGTTTTCTAATTTCCCTTGAGTTTTAAACACTTCCAAATAATCATTGCTCAATACGGCTAAACCCGCACTATCATAACCTCTGTATTCCAATTCCTTTAAGCCCTCTAAAAGAATGGATTTTTTCTCGCTATCCCCTATATAACCTACAATCCCGCACATTTAAAACACCAATAACCCTTTTTTGATTTTATTTAAAGCGTTAATAAGCTCCTTCAATCGCTCCACTTCTTCGCTTAGTTGCGTAAAAAACGCTTCATTCACGCCCTTTGGCATGTCCATGCTCCCTCTTTTAATTTCAATAAAATCCCCCAAACTCAAATTCGCTAATTTTAAAAGCATTTCAATTTCATTTTGCGAATCTTCAATATCCGCTAAAATCTTGCGTATTTTTTCAAACATGTGATCGCCTTTAATTTAGAATGCTCCATGATACTCCATGATAGCTAAACTATTAAATTATCAATGATGTTTTCTAAAATCTGTTTGACTTTGGCGTGGTTTTCTTTAAATTCCTGATGCGCGTTAAGTCCCACATGATTACTCACGCAAAAAATCCCTTTAGCCTTTAAAGAAAAAATTTTAGCCACGCTTAAAACGCTAAAAAACTCCATGTTTTCTAATAAAACGCCCTTTTGAACCATTTTTTTAGCAAACATTTCGCTGGTGTGGATATAGTTACTGCTATTCACGCACACCCTTTCAAAAAGAGCCTGATCTTTAGTTTCTATGTGAATGAAATTATCTAAAGGCGTGTAGCTGTTTAAATGGCTAAAACTCTCTTCAATTTGATAGCCTTGAGTGCTTTCAAACACGCTCAAAAGCTCCATTTCTGGGCTATAACTCCCCGCGCTCCCTATAAAAATAAAGCTCTTAATATCAGGGTTTTTTAAACACATTCTCGTTAAATTAATCGCGCTTCCTATCAAACCCACACCAATAGGCGTCGCCCCTTTTAAAGTCTCATTCCTTCCCGCGCAAAGCAGCATGAAAATCCTTTTTTCGCATCTATTAGCTTATTATAAAGCAAGCATTATAGACAAACCCTTAAAAGAAACACCTTAATTTTAGGGCTTCATTCACATTTCATTCACATGCCATTCCTTTTTCATTCACCACTTATTCACGCTATAATAACGCCATGGATACCAACAACAATATTGAAAAAGAAATCTTGGCACTAGTCAAACAAAATCCTAAAGTTAGTCTCATAGAATATGAAAATTACTTTAGCCAACTCAAATACAACCCTAACGCGAGCAAGAGCGACATTGCCTTTTTTTATGCCCCCAACAAAGTCTTATGCACCACGATTACGGCTAAATACGGCGCGTTGCTTAAAGAAATTTTAAGCCAGAATAAAGTCGGCATGCATTTAGCCCATAGCGTGGATGTGCGTATTGAAGTGGCGCCTAAAATCCAGGTTAACGCCCAATCTAATATCAATTACAAAGCGGTAAAAACGAGCGTCAAAGACTCTTACACTTTTGAAAATTTTGTCGTAGGCTCATGCAATAACACCGTTTATGAAATCGCTAAAAAAGTCGCCCAAAGCGATACCCCCCCTTATAACCCGGTGCTTTTTTATGGCGGCACAGGGTTAGGCAAAACGCACATTTTAAACGCTATCGGTAACCATGCCCTAGAAAAGCATAAAAAAGTCGTGTTAGTGACTTCAGAAGATTTTTTGACAGACTTTCTAAAGCATTTAGACAACAAAACCATGGATTCTTTTAAAGCAAAATACCGCCATTGCGACTTTTTCCTATTAGATGACGCTCAATTTTTGCAAGGAAAACCCAAACTAGAAGAAGAATTTTTCCACACTTTCAACGAATTGCACGCCAACAGCAAACAAATCGTATTGATTTCAGACCGATCGCCTAAAAACATCGCCGGCTTAGAAGATCGCTTAAAATCGCGCTTTGAATGGGGGATAACCGCTAAAGTCATGCCCCCTGATTTAGAAACCAAGCTCTCCATCGTCAAACAAAAATGCCAGCTCAATCAAATCATTTTGCCTGAAGAGGTGATGGAATACATCGCCCAACACATCAGCGACAATATCCGCCAAATGGAAGGTGCGATCATTAAAATCAGCGTGAACGCAAACTTGATGAACGCTTCCATTGATTTGAATCTCGCTAAAACCGTTTTAGAAGATTTGCAAAAAGATCACGCTGAAGGCTCAAGCTTGGAAAATATCTTGCTCGCTGTCGCACAAAGCCTGAATCTCAAATCCAGTGAAATCAAAGTCTCTTCGCGCCAAAAAAACGTCGCTTTAGCGAGAAAATTAGTCGTGTATTTCGCCAGGCTTTATACCCCTAACCCCACGCTCTCACTCGCCCAATTTTTGGATTTAAAGGATCATTCAAGCATTTCTAAAATGTATTCTAGCGTTAAAAAAATGCTTGAAGAAGAAAAAAGCCCTTTTATTTTAAGCCTTAGAGAAGAAATCAAAAACCGCTTGAACGAACTGAACGATAAAAAAACCGCTTTCAATTCAAGTGAATGAAAAAAGGCTTATGAAAAAGCGTTTCATTCACTTTTTTTCAAATCCTACAACCCCCCTAAAAACGCGCACCTCTAAAGCTTTTTATTGTTTCATTCCATCCATTCACGCCCCTACTACTGTTACTAATTATTATTAATTAAAGTGTTACCTATCTATAACTTATCTATAACTTTTATTAAACCTCTTTTTAAGATATAATCCAAAAATCTAAAATAAAAAGGAATAAACATGAAAAAATCCCTTTGTCTGTCTTTCTTTCTGACTTTCTCTAACCCTCTTCAAGCCCTTGTCATTGAGCTTTTAGAAGAGATCAAAACTTCGCCGCATAAAGGCACTTTTAAGGCTAAAGTCCTTGATTCTAAAGAACCAAGACAAGTTTTAGGCGTTTATAATATCTCCCCACACAAAAAACTCACGCTCACAATCACTCACATATCCACTGCAATCGTCTATCAACCCCTTGATGAAAAACTTTCTTTAGAAACGACCTTAAACCCTAATCGCCCTACTATCCCTAGAAACACCCAAATTGTTTTTTCTTCAAAGGAATTAAAAGAATCGCACTCAAACCCAATACCTTCTTTAAACGCACCCATGCAAAAACCACAAAACAAACCCCATTCATCGCAACAATCTCCTCAAAACTTTTCTTACCCAGAGCCCAAACTAGGCTCTAAAAACTCTAAAAACAGCCTTTTACAGCCTTTAGTAACTCCTAGCAAAACAAGCTCCGCTAATGAAGTTAAAACGCCAACAAACGACGCTAATCCCCCTTTAAAGCATTCTTCAGAAGATCAAGAAAACAACCTTTTTGTAGCGCCACCCACTGAAAAAACGCTCCCTAACGCTGGTATTGATGAAAACAATGAAAGCAATGAGAATAAAGATAATATGGAAAAACAAGCCGTTAGAGATCCCAATGTTAAAGAATTTGCATGCGGGAAGTGGGTTTATGATGATGAAAATTTACAAGCCTACCGCCCAAGCATTTTAAAACGCGTTGATGAAGACAAACAGACTGCGACAGATATTACCCCTTGCGATTACAGCACCGCTGAAAATAAAAGCGGTAAAATCATTACCCCCTACACTAAAATCTCCGTTCATAAAACAGAGCCTTTAGAAGAGCCACAAACTTTTGAAGCTAAAAACAATTTCGCCATTCTTCAAGCCAGAAGCTCTACGGAAAAATGCAAAAGGGCTAGAGCAAGAAAAGACGGCACGACTAGGCAATGCTATCTAATAGAAGAGCCTTTAAAACAAGCATGGGAAAGTGAGTATGAAATCACCACGCAATTAGTGAAAGCCATTTATGAACGCCCCAAACAAGACGACCAAGTAGAGCCAACTTTTTATGAAACCAGCGAATTGGCTTATTCTTCCACACGAAAAAGCGAAATAACGCAAAACGAATTGAATTTGAATGAAAAATTCATGGAATTTGTGGAAGTATATGAGGGGCATTATTTAAACGATATAATCAAAGAAAGCAGCGAATACAAAGAATGGGTTAAAAACCATGTGCGCTTTAAAGAAGGGGTGTGCATGGTTTTAGAAATAGAAGAGCAACCACGAGCCAAAAGCACGCCTTTGAGTATTGAAAACTCTCGTGTTGTGTGTGTCAAAAAGGGGAATTATTTATTCAACGAAGTTTAAATGGTGGCTTGAGGCGGAATCGAACCACCGACACGAAGATTTTCAGTCTTCTGCTCTACCGACTGAGCTATCAAGCCAAGCAACAGACAATTATTACATAAAAAAGGTAAAATAAAGCTTAATTTTTAAAAAAATGACTAAAAAGATATAATTCACTCAAAATCAAACAAGGATTAAAATGAAATTGATCTCATGGAATGTGAACGGGTTAAGGGCTTGCATGACTAAGGGCTTTATGGATTTTTTTAATAGCGTTGATGCGGATGTTTTTTGCATTCAAGAATCTAAAATGCAGCAAGAACAAAACACCTTTGAATTTAAAGGGTATTTTGATTTTTGGAATTGCGCGATTAAAAAGGGCTATTCTGGGGTGGTAACTTTCACCAAAAAAGAGCCTTTAAGCGTGAGCTATGGCATTGATATGGAAGAGCATGACAAAGAGGGGCGTGTGGTAACTTGCGAATTTGAATCGTTTTATTTAGTGAATGTTTATACCCCTAATTCCCAACAAGCCCTATCCAGGCTCAGTTATCGCATGAGTTGGGAAGTGGAATTTAAGAAATTTTTAAAAGCTTTAGAGTTAAAAAAACCGGTCATTGTGTGCGGAGATTTGAATGTGGCCCACAATGAAATTGATTTAGAAAACCCCAAAACCAACCGAAAAAACGCCGGCTTTAGCGATGAAGAGAGAGAAAAGTTCAGCGAGCTTTTGAACGCTGGTTTCATTGACACTTTCCGTTATTTTTACCCCAACAAAGAAAAGGCTTACACCTGGTGGAGTTATATGCAACAAGCAAGGGATAAAGACATTGGTTGGCGCATTGATTATTTTTTATGCTCTAATCCTTTAAAAACGCGCTTAAAAGACGCTTTAATCTATAAAGATATTTTAGGGAGTGATCATTGTCCGGTGGGGTTGGAATTAGTTTAAAGGTAGAAAGTGTGCGAAATAAAGACGGAAAAAAGCCTTACAAAGGGTGAGTCGTATTCAAAAGTAAAAGGCCATTTGACTCCCACTTCAATACTAGCGTCATGGTGGAATAGCACGGTTTGGAATTTAAACCCCACTAAACCTAGCATCCTAAAATTGGAAGTTTTGAGCGAAAATCCTTGAATGCTGCGCCAATCGTCAATGATGAAATTCGCGCTGTGTTTGGAAATCGTCCATGTGTTTTCAGCAACCTGCATGCCATAAAAAAGAGAAAATACATACAAGGGGTTTTTATTGTATTCTACGATCAAATCCCCTCCAAAGCCATAAGTGAACATGTTCGCTTGAGCACCCGTTCTTTTATTGAGGATGACATTCCCATAATCCATAAAAAAGTAATAGCGAGAATAAAACCAATAATTAGTGGGGTTAATCTCCCAGCCTAAAGAAAAGCTCGCCCCTTCAATCGTGCGTTTAAGATCGTTGTATTTTTTCATAATCATTTTCCCTACCTGATACTGAGAAGCCACATAAAAACGGCTTTTGGCTTGCGTAAGGGTGGGGTTTAAAAAATAAACGCTTAAAAATAAGGGGGTTACTTTTTTAAATAAATCCTTTGAAAAAAATTTCACACTTTAATACTTCCTGTTGAGCGGGGAGTTAAGATTGTCTTGGTGGTTAGTGGCTCGTTGCAAAACATTGTTCGTTCTTTTTTGCGAAGGATCAGCGTTTTCTTCATTATTGATTTCATCAATTTTATTTTCGTTATTGATCAGATCATTCACCTCTTTAGTGACTTTTTCATCTTCTTCTTCATGCTCAATTTTTCTTATATCCTTATTCGCTTGATTGATTGGATTGTTTTGAGTGGTTTTAGTGTTGTTTTGGTGCGATTGGGACGATTTTTTAGGCTCGTCTTTGCATGCGCTCAACACGCTTAAAACAAAAGAGATAACGATAAAATGAGTGATTTTAGATTTCATCAATTAAATTTCCTTAAGTCAATGTATAATTTGCTTATTTTATCATAAAAACGATTAAGGATTGACTAAGAACAAATTGCAAGAAACAGATGACTTATTAAAAACATTGAACGTGAAATCGCTTTTAGAAGCTTTGCTTGTTTATACGCCTAAGGGTTATAAGGATTTAAGCTTGTTAGAGCGTTTTGAAACAGGCTTGAGTGGCGTTTTAGAGGTGGGTATTTTAGAAAAAAGGAACTACGCCAAAGTTTTAAAGATTTTCGCCTATTCCAAACGATTTTATAAAAATTTAGAGCTTGTTTTTTTTAATTACAGTGCGTTTCATTACAACCAGTTTAAAACCGGCGAGAGTTTGTTCATTTATGGTAAATTAGAGCAAAGCTCTTTTAATCAAGCTTATATCATTAACACGCCTAAAATCCTTACTGAGTTTGGCAAGATTTCTTTAATTTTCAAAAAAGTTAAAAACCATAAAAAAATACAAGAAAATTTACAAAAACTCATTTCGTTAGAAAATTTAAAAAAGGAAGGTGTTAAAGAAAATATCGCGCATTTATTGTTAGAAATCTTTTTCCCCACGCCGCATTTTGTCAAGGATTTTGAAACGAATAAAAATTTTCCTTCACAACATTTAAATGCATTAAAATACATTGAAATGCTTTTTTATATGAAAAATTTAGAGCGCAAGAAATTGCAATTCAGTGCTAAAATCGCATGCTCCAATAACAGCGAACGCTTGAAAGCGTTTGTTACTTCTTTACCCTTTCAACTCACCAACGACCAACAAAACGCCATTAAAGAAATCCAAAGCGATCTTGCTAGCCCTATAGCGTGCAAGCGTTTGATTATAGGCGATGTGGGGTGCGGGAAAACGATGGTGATTTTAGCGAGCATGGTATTAGCTTACCCTAATAAAACCCTTTTAATGGCGCCCACTTCCATTCTCGCTAAACAGCTTTATAACGAAGCCTTAAAATTTTTACCCCCTTATTTTGAAGTGGAATTATTGCTTGGCGGGAGCCACAAGAAGCGATCCAATCATTTGTTTGAAACAATCACTCATGTGGTTATCGGCACGCAAGCGTTGTTGTTTGATAAGCGCGATTTGAATGAATTCGCACTAGTGATCACTGATGAGCAGCACCGATTTGGCACCAAGCAGCGCTACCAATTAGAAAAAATGGCAAGCAGTAAGGGCAATAAACCCCATTCTTTGCAATTTTCCGCTACCCCCATTCCTCGCACTCTGGCTTTAGCCAAAAGCGCGTTTGTGAAAACGACCATGATTAGAGAAATCCCTTACCCTAAAGAAATTGAAACTTTAGTCTTGCATAAAAGAGATTTTAAAATAGTGATGGAAAAAATCAGCGAAGAAATCGCTAAAAACCACCAAGTCATTGTCGTCTATCCGCTGGTGAATGAAAGCGAAAAAATCCCGTATTTATCGCTCAGTGAGGGGGCAAGTTTTTGGCAAAAACGCTTTAAAAACGTTTATACCACTTCAGGGCAAGATAAAAATAAAGAAGAAGTGATTGAAGAATTTAGAGAGTCTGGGAGCATTCTTTTAGCGACTACGCTCATTGAGGTGGGCATTTCTTTACCACGATTGAGCGTTATGGTGATTTTAGCGCCCGAAAGGTTAGGCTTAGCGACTTTGCACCAGTTAAGGGGGCGCGTGTCTCGTAACGGCTTGAAAGGCTATTGTTTTTTATGCACGATCCAAGAAGAAAACGAACGATTGGAAAAATTTGCTGATGAATTGGACGGCTTTAAAATCGCTGAATTGGATTTAGAATACAGAAAAAGCGGGGATTTACTCCAGGGAGGGGAGCAGAGCGGGAATAGTTTTGAATACATTGACTTAGCCAAAGATGAAAACATTATCGCTGAAGTGAAACGGGATTTTTTAAAGGCCGCTAGCGTTTCACGGGGAACATTTGAAAATTAAGGTGGAATTGGATAATTTAAATCATTATAAAATAAAGGATAGAGATGCAAAATAAAGAAATTGGTGGAGAAAAAAGCGTTAATGAAAAAAATGTAGAGGTTTTCAATCGTTATTTTCCCGGTTGCTTGAGTATAGAAAATGATAACCAACTCACGCTGGATACAAAAAAATTAAAAGCGTTACTTGGGGATTTTAGCGAGATAAAAGAAGAGGGCTATGGGTTGGATTTTGTGGGTAAGAAAATCGCCTTAAATCAAGCTTTTAAGAAAAATCATAAGATTTTAAAGCCCTTAAACGAATCCACTAGCAAGCACGTTCTCATCAAGGGCGATAATTTAGACGCTCTCAAAATCTTAAAACAAAGCTATAGTGAAAAAATCAAAATGATTTACATTGATCCGCCTTACAACACGAAAAACGAGAGTTTTATCTATGGCGATGATTTCTCGCAATCCAATGAAGAGGTTTTAAAAACATTGGATTATTCTAAAGAAAAGCTGGATTACATCAAGAATCTTTTTGGGTCAAAATGCCATAGCGGGTGGCTTAGTTTCATGTATCCCAGATTGCTGCTCGCTAGAGATTTGCTCAAACAAGACGGCGTGATTTTCATCAGCATTGACGATAACGAATGCGCCCAACTCAAACTTTTATGCGATGAAATTTTTGGGGAGGGGAATTTTGTTGGAGACTTTATCCGTAAAACAAAATCCACAACAAATGATGCAAAAATCGGATTAAATTACCAGCATGAGTTTTTACTTTGCTATGCTAAAGATAAAAATTATACAAATCTCTTGGGCGGAGAAAAGAATTTAGAAAATTACAAAAACCCCGATAACGACCCTAATGGAGCGTGGATTAGTGCTGACCCTAGTGCAAAAAGCGGGAACATGAAAACAGGGTATTTTGGAGTTACTAACCCTTACACAAACAAAGTGGATTATCCGCCTGTGAGTATGTTTTGGCGTTTTTCACAAAATACGATACAAAAACACATTGATGAGGGGCGGATTTGCTTTAAAAAAGAGCATAAAGATAATGAAAGGGGTTTTATTTACAAACGCTATTTGAAAGATTTAAAAACCACGCAAAAAACTTTTGATAGTTTGATATTTAGCGATAATTGTTATATGAACCAAGCGGCGACTAAAGAGCTTTTAAATTTGGGAATGGGAGAATATTTTCCTTATCCAAAAGGCGTAGAATTTATGAAAAAAATCATTCTGCATTCAACTTCTACAAATTCAGGCGATCTCATCTTAGACTTTTTCGCCGGGAGCGGGACAACCGCGCATGCCGTGTTAGAGAGTAATAAGAGCGATTATCAAAAATTAAGTGAGGGGGGGGGGGTTATTTAATGGCTTGAACGCCGCATTTAAAGAAAGGCGCTTCATTCTCGTCCAATTAGATGAAAAAATTGATCCCAAGAAAAACAAAAGCGCTTATGATTTTTGTTTAAACACCTTAAAATCCACCTCCCCGAGCATTTTTGACATCACCGAAGAAAGGATTAAAAGAGCGGGGGCTAAAATAAAAGAAGCTTGCCCCGATTTAGATGTGGGGTTTAGAGCGTTTGAAATCGTTGATGATGAAACGCATGCTAACGATAAAAATCTGGGCGAAGCCCATCAAAAGGATTTGTTCGCTTATTCTAACCCAAAAAAAAGAGAAACTCAAACGATTTTAATCAAGCTTTTAGGCTGCGAGGGTTTGGAACTCACCACCCCTATAATTTGCTTGATTGAAAACGCCTTGTATCTGGCTTTAAATACGGCTTTCATTGTGGGGGATATAGAAATGAGCGAAGTTTTAGAAAACTTGAAAGATAAAGGGGTGGAAAAAATCAGCGTGTATATGCCCGCTATCAGTAACGACAGGCTGTGTTTGGAATTGGGCAGTAATTTGTTGGATTTGAAATTAGAGAGCGGCGATTTAAAGATTAGGGGGTAGAGATGAAAATCAAATTCAAACGATTGGATTATCAAGAAAAATGCTTGAATCAAATTTTAGGGGTGTTTAAGGGGATCTATTTGAGAGAGCCAGAAAATGACGCTCAAAGGATTTCTAACCCTATTTTTGAAATAGAGGCGATCAAGGATGTTTTATTAGAAAATATTGAGAATTTGCGATCCGAGCAAAAAATAACCCAGGGAAGCGTGGGGATTGATAAGTCGTTAAACTGCGATATTTTAATGGAAACAGGCACCGGGAAGACCTTTTGCTTTTTGGAGTGCGTTTATGCCTTGCACAAAAACTACCATTTGTCAAAATTCATCGTTTTAGTGCCAAGCAACGCCATTAAATTAGGGGTTTTAAAGAGTATTGAAATCACCAGAGAATTTTTTAAAAGCGAGTATTCTAACACGCATTTAGAAAGCTATGAAGATGTAGAAAGATTTATTCTAGCGAGCAACCATAAATGCTGCGTGTTGGTGATGACTTTTTCTGCTTTTAATAAAGAGAAAAACACTATTAATCAATCATGCTTAGAAAACACGAATCTATTCAATGGTGCAAAAAGTTACATGCAAGCTTTAGCGAGTATGCGCCCCATCGTAATCATGGACGAACCGCACCGATTTTTAGGCGATAAAACAAAAAAATATTTGGAACAATTAAACGCTTTAATCACGCTCAGGTTTGGGGCGACTTTTAAAGATGATTATAAGAATTTGATTTACGCGCTAGATAGCAAAAAAGCGTTTGATTGCGCCCTAGTGAAAAGCATTAGCGTGGCGTCTGTGGGGGAGAGTAACGAGTGTTTTTTAGAGCTTAAAGGGGTTGTAAAGACACAAAACGACTATGAAGCTGCAATTAACTACACGGATTTAGAAAATAAAACTCAAAGCGTCAAGGTCAAAACGCATGATAATTTAGGCGCGCTAACTCAAATCAGCGCTTTAGAAGATTACATTGTAGAAAATATCACTAAAACTGAGGTTCGTTTTCTCAATGGCTTTAATTTGTTGCTGGATCAAAAAGAGTCTTTTTCTCATCTTTTAGAGGGCGAGCAAGAAGTGATGTTGAAAGAAGCGATAAAAAGCCATTTTGAAAGAGAAGAAGGGCTTTTTAAAAAAAGGATTAAAGCCTTGTGCATGGTGTTTATTAGCGGGGTGAATAGCTATTTAAGCGAAAATGAAAAGCCGGCTAAATTAGCCCTTTTATTTGAAAAACTCTACCAACAAAAGCTTGAAGAAGTCTTAAAAAAGCCTTTAGATGAAAATTATAGAGCGTATTTAGAGCGCACCAAAGACGCTATTTACAAAGTGCATGGAGGGTATTTTGCTAAAAGCAAGAAAGAGAGCGATGAAGCCCAAGTGATCGCGCTCATTTTAAAAGAAAAAGAAAAATTGCTGAGTTTTGATTCCGATCTTAGGTTTATTTTTTCGCAATGGGCGTTGCAAGAGGGGTGGGATAACCCTAATGTGATGACGATTTGCAAATTAGCCCCTAGCCATTCCAATATCACTAAATTGCAACAAATCGGTAGGGGGTTAAGGCTCGCTGTGAATGATAAGGGCGAACGCATCACTAAAGAGCATGCTGATTTTGATTTTGTCAATGAATTGGTGGTGATCGTGCCGCAAGTTGAGGGGGATTTTGTGGGAGCGATCCAGCAAGAGATAAGCGAACACAGCTTGATCAAACAAGTATTTAGCGCAGAAGAGCTAGAAAAAAGCGGCATGGTTAAAAAAGGGTATTATGGGGTTTTGTTTGAAACATTGGAGGGTTTGGGTTTTGGAGAAAAAACAGATGATGAAAACTTTAAACTCACTCTTAATCAAAACGAATTTTTAAAAAAAGAGCCGGAACTAGAAAATTAAAAGATGAAAAATACCTGGATTTTGAAAAATTAAAAGATTTTTTAAAAGATCGCTTGATTGGTAATTCCAGAGTGAGGAATAAAAACGAGCGAAAAACTGAAAAAATCAAAATCAATAAAGAAAATTTTAAAAAATTTGAAACCTTATGGGCGGGTTTGAATCATCAAGCTAGGATCGCTTATGCTATGGATAGCGAGAGCTTGATTGAAGAGATTGTCAAAAAAATCAATGCTTCTTTTAAGGTCAGTTCAAAAAAGGTTTCGGTTACGATGCATAAAAAAGTAGAGACGATGGGAAATAACTCTATTACAAATACTATTGATCGAGAAAGCGCATGCGTGTGGAGTCTGCATGAATTTGTCAGCGCCTTGTCTAATAAGGTGAAATTGAGTTTTAAAAGCGTGGCTAAAGTGTTAGAAAACATTGATGAAAACAAGTTTAATGAAATTAAAAAAAACGAACAAGAGGGCTTAAGGCGGTTAGAAGAGCTGTTTTTGGAAATCATTTATCAAAATATTGAAGATAAAATCTCCTATCAAATGCGCGAAACGATGATTAAAAACAGAAAAAACGATGCGTTTTATGATGAAAAAGGAGAAATCAGAGAATTTTTAGACGGGAGTTTGGGGGTGGATAAATATGAGATTAAAAATTCAAGCGCACGAGAAAAATGCCTGTATGAAAATTTCATGCAAGTGGAGAGCGAGATTGAAAAAGACACGATTGAAGAATCTAACGACACTAAAATCATTGTTTTTGGTAAGCTCCCTAAGGTTAAAATCCCGGTAGGGTTAAATCAAACTTATAGCCCTGATTTTGGGTATGTGGTTGAAAATAACGATAAAAAAGTGTTGTTAGTGGTGGAAACTAAGGGGGTTGAACATGAAAACGAATTGCGCGATGAAGAAAAGCGGAAAATTTCAACCGCTAAGAAATTTTTTGAAGCTTTAAAAAAGCAAGGCGTGAATATTGAATACGAAACCAAGTTAAATAAAGATCAATTAAGTGCGTTGATCAATGAAGTTTTAAATCGTAAAGATTAGAGTTAATAAGTTCAATTACCCCAATGTTTCACATGGAACAATTTTAAAGAAAAGCGTTTTATTTAAAATTCATGGCGCTTTTGTTATAATCGTTTTTATCCCATTTCAAAGGCGTTTTATGATTAAGTTCGCTCACATCCCGCTCAAAGATTTTATTAAAAAATACAATCCTCAAGAACCCAAAAAGGAAACTATAGAAAATTTTGAAAAAGAAATAAACAGCTTATTAGAAAACGCAAAAGGACAAGATAATGAAGAGACTCAAAAAAGTGAAATCAATTCCTTTTTAAAAAATACCTATGGCTATGAATGCAAACCCTACGAAAAAGTGGATAGTGCGATCTATGTGGATGGAAAAGCTTGGGTGTTTATTGAAGTCAAAGCCTTAAATAATAGGAACGAATTCCCCAAAGACAGAGAAAACCCGCTCAGTAAAGCCTTTTGTCAAATGGTTTTTTATTTTTTAAAAGAGATAGAAAAAAACAACTCCCTAAAACACGCCATTATTTGCAACGCGCATGAATTTTTCCTCTTTGATTGTAAGGATTTGCTCTTTTTAAAAGACGATAAACGCATTACAAAACTCCATAAAAATTGCACTAAAAAAGAAGGCACAGACTCTAGCACCAAAAAATTCTACAGCGATTTAGAGGAATATTTAAAAAAGGATTTTAAAGGCGAACTCCGCTACACTCACTTTAATTTGAACGATGATTTTAAAGAACTCATTTACCAAGTTTTAAGCCACGAAGTCCTTTTAAAGCAAAGGAAAACCCTTGACGCTAACACGCTTAACAAAGATTTTTATGAAGAATTGCTTTACATTTTAGGGTTAGAGGAGAAAAATGAAAAAGGGAAAATTTTAATCAAGCCCAGCCACACCAAAAACTCCCTAAGCGATGCTTTAAAAAAAGAATACAATAATTTAGACGATGAAGAAGTCATGGCGTTACTCATCGCTTGGAATAACCGCATCTTGTTTTTACGGCTTTTAGAAAGCCTTTTAATTTCTTTCAAGCATTTTGAAGAACCTTTCTTAACCACAGAAAACTTTAAAGATTTTAACGCCCTAAACACCCTCTTTTTTGAAGTTTTAGCCAAGAAAAATAACGAGCGTTCCTTAGAAAAAGAAGACAAGATTTTAGGAAAAATCCCTTATTTGAATTCCAGTTTGTTTGATAAAACGCCTTTAGAATCAAATGGGCATGAAATCAAATTACTCAATAACAAACCTTTAGAGATTCACCCTAAATCCATTCTCAAAAAAGACAAAGACTACCAAAAAGAAAAAGCTCTGCCCTTGCTGGAATACCTTTTTAAATTTTTGCATTTTTATAAATTCACCACCACCCCTGAAGACATTAAAGATAATAAGGATACCAGCGAAAGCCGTTTGATTAACCCTAGCGTTTTAGGGCTTGTTTTTGAAAAACTCAACGGCTATAAAGAGGGGAGCTTTTATACCCCAAGCTTTATCACAAGCTACATGTGTAAAGAGAGTATCACGCCAATCGTGTTGGATAAATTCAACGCTATTTATGAGTGGGACTGCAAAGATCTAAAAGCGTTGCGAGGAAAAATAGACAGAAATTTTTCAGATCAAAACGCTAAAGAATACTTGCAACTCCTTCTCACTTTACGCATTTGCGATCCGGCGGTGGGGAGCGGGCATTTCTTGGTTTCAGCGCTCAATGAAATGGTGTGGATTGCTTATGAGCTAGGGCTTATTACTTCCTTGTATCGCCACTCTCTCAGATTAGAAAACGATGAAATCATCATTCAACACACGCAAACGGGTGAAATCTTTAACTACACCAAAGCGCATAGCGAAAACGACCCCCACCACCACATCCAAAAAGAACTTTTTGAACTTAAAAAATCCATCATTGAAAACTGCCTTTTTGGCGTGGATATTAACCCCAATTCTTGCGAAATCACCAAGCTTAGGCTATGGATAGAGCTTTTAAAATACAGCTATTACATTTTTGAAGAGGGCAAGAACACTAACGCGCTTGAAACCCTCCCCAACATTGATATTAACATTAAGTGCGGTAATTCGCTCATCTCACGCTTTAGCTTGCATGACGATCTCAAAAAGATCCCCAATATCAAGCAAAAAATCCAAGAATACAAAGATCTAGTCGCCCAATACAAAGACCCAAACCCTCTCTATCCCTTAAATAAAGCAGATCTTATCAACAAAATCCAAGACTTAAAAAACACTTTTTCCCTCACGCTCAAAGACCCTAAAACCAAAGCAGAGCTTGAAAAGACTATTGAAAAACACATCAAAAAATACAATTTCTTTGCCCTAGACGATAAGAGTTTGCTAGATGGGTTAAATTATGTTATCCCAAGTCTTTTTGGCACGCCAAAATTAAGCCCCAAAGAAGAGGAAGAGGCTTTTGCTTCTTATGGGCGTATTAGAGCTTTAAGAAAAAAGCTTGATGATGCCTTAAGTGGTAGAGAGTATCAAAATGCGTTTGAATGGCGTTTTGAATTCCCTGAAGTGTTAGACGATGAGGGGAATTTTTTAGGCTTTGATTGCATTATAGGTAATCCGCCTTACATCCGCCAAGAACACATCAAAGACTTAAAGCCTTTATTAGAAAAGCAATACCAGGATTTCTATAACAGCTCAAGCGACATTTACACCTACTTTTTTGCCCTGGCTTACCACCTTTTAAAAGAAAAGGGGTTTAGCGCTTTCATCACTTCCAACAAATACGCGCGAGCCAAGTACGGCGCTAAATTAAGAGAATTGCTGCTCAAAAAAACCACCCTTGTCAGCTACATGGAATTAAACGCCCTAAAAGTCTTTGAGAGCGCCACAGTGGATACCAGCATCATGAATTTCATCAAACAAACGCCCCCTAAAGAGAACAGCTTTAAATATTACGAACCCACCCCAAACGATAAAGACGATTTGAAAAGCACCCCCTCCCTTTTGATGAAACAAAACGCGCTTTCAACAGAAAGCTTTATTTTTGCCAACGCCACGCTTTTGGACTTAAGGGACAAAATAGAGAGCGTCGGCGCCCCGCTTAAAGACTGGGGTATTCAAATCAATTACGGGATTAAAACCGGCGCTAACGAAGCCTTTATCATTCCCACTGAAAAAAGAGAAGAGATTTTGAACGCTTGCAAGACGCCAGAAGAAAGGGGGTGCACAGAGGCTCTCATCAAGCCTATTTTAAGAGGGAAAGACATTAAAAGGTATTCTTATGAGTGGGCGCATTTGTGGGTTATTTTTATACCTTGGCATTTTCCAAATACTGATAACCCAAAAAACATGGAAGAAAATGAATAAGATTTTTCTATCCATTATCCTATTATCTATGCTCACTTGCTTTCACATAAAGATAAACTTTTAAAACGCAATAAAGATGAAACCGGAAAGAGATATGAATGGTATTGCCTACAAAGGTGGGCGGCAAGCTATTTGCAAGATTTTGAAAAAGAGAAAATTGTGTATCCTTGTATTATGGCTAAAGAGCCTTGTTTTGTTTATGAAGAAAAAGGATTTTATGCTCCAGCACCTGCAAATATTATTACAGGCGATAAGATAGAGATAAAATACCTTACAGCTTTACTAAACTCTAAATGCATTTATTTTGCTATGCGTAAGTTTTATATGGGAGGGGGTATTGAGGGCGAGTTAAAAACAAATAATTTAGAAAAAATACCCATTCCTAAAATCACCGAAAAAAACCAAGAATTAGCCGATAAAATCACCGATTACGCAGAGCAAATCCTACAATCAAAAGAAAAAGACCCTAAAGCCAACACCCAAGAATTAGAAAAGGAAATTGACGCCTTAGTCTATCAGCTCTACAACCTCACCGATGAAGAAATTAAAACCATTGAAGAGGGGCAGTGAAAAGCTGATTTTCCACTTAAGGATGACCCCCTAATCTAGGGGGCAACTCTTTTTAAGAATTAGCGTTTAATCACTAAATCAAACTTTAAACCCAAAAAACTGATTTTTAGGTATAATTCTTTCCAAGAGTGTTTACTACGATGATTTTTCATAGTAAGCTCCTAAAAGTGGATTTTACCCCCTAATCTCTAGCAAAATAAAAACTAGGGGGTGAGCGTGATTTTATCCTAATCTCACAAAAACGATTTTTATAAAAGCTACAAATTACTCATTTAAAGTCGCATTAAAAAACTTTTCTTCCAAATTTTTGAATTTAGTTATATATTTGTTCAATACCGCAAATTTTTAACTTAAAGCTTATTTTTAGAGCTTAAGTTATTGACCTTACTTTTTTCTTGAAAAATATCTTTATAAATAAAGAAATTAAAATCATTGAAGATTGGCAAGAAATAAAAAGCGCTTTACCTTAAAGGAAACCCCTTAAATAGGGGAAACCTTTGGCTTAATGGGTTTTTTTAACAACGATTTTAACCCTATACTTAAAAAAAGGTATTTTTAAGTATAATACAACCAAAGGCTTTTTACCATGTTTTTTGGACATAGTAATCCTTTGAAGGTAATTTACCCCCTAATCTCTAGCGAAAAACTAGGGGGTGAAGCGTTATTTTATCCTAATCTCACAAAAACGATTTTTATAAAAGCTGCAAACCACTCATTTAAAGTCGCATTAAAAAACTTTCTTCCCAATTTTTGAATTTAGTTAAAAGCTTTTTTAGAGATTGAATTTTAGATACCCTTAATTCTTAAACAAAGATTCTAAAGCTTCTACCCCTACTTTTTGCGTTTCTTTTTCGCTTTCATTTTCTGCGTTTTCTTTGACGCTAGGAATGGTTTCAAACTCTATGTGATAGCCTGTAAGCATGGACGCTAAACACACATTCACCCCGCCTTTACCGATAGCCTTAGATTTTTCAATGTCCAATAAACGCACTTTAGCCTTTTGCAAATGGTTATTGACAATAAAACGCTCTTGAACGGATTCTTTTTCTTCAGCACTCAATTCTTCTATAGGGATTTTTTTAATTTCAACGCTTAAAATTTTGGCTGGAGCGAGCGCTAAAGTGGTATAAATTTCAGGCACATTAGAATACTCTATGCAATCAATGTTTTCTTTATTCAATTCGTTACTGATCGCATTAATGCGCACGCCCTTAACCCCCACAGCCGCGCCTATGGGGTCAATCCTAGCGTTATGGGAAAAAAAGCTCACTTTCGCTCTGTTGCCTGGGATTCGCGCGCAATGGATGATTTCAATTTCTTTATCTTTAATTTCAGGGACTTCTAATTCCAACAAAGCTTCAAGCATTTTAGGGGTGGTGCGGCTCAGCTCTAGTAATAAGCCCTTTTTCGTGCGCTTGACTTGCGTTAAAACTGCCTTGATGCTATCGCCTATTTTAAAACTCTCGCCCTTGATGCGATGGCGCATGGAAAGAACGCCCTGGAATTGCTGCTCAATCTCAATAAAAGTGTTTTGATTTTTATCCACTAAAATCACTTGCCCCATTAAAACGCTGTTAAGACGCTTTTGAAACGCTTCAAAGTGGCTGTCTTCTAACGCTTTTTCTAACTGGTATTGCAAATCTTTAAAAAGGCGGTTGATCGCTCCTTGCTTCATGCTCTCCAAACTCAAGCTATAGGACAATTTGTCTTTAATTTTAACGCTTGGATCCATTTCTTTGGCTTTAGACAGGCTGATGTATTTAGAAGGATCGTTAATTAACCTTTCATCATCGTCTTCTAAAACTTCCACCAACTGGATAAGCTGGAGCTGCTTGTTTTCTTCAACCACCAAGTAGCGCGCTAGGGGGTCTAACTCATTTTGCGCCATTTTTAACAAACAGCCTTGAATCACTTTTGAAATCATCTCTTTAGGCAAATTTTTTTCATACGCAATGCATTCTATAAGATCGCTGATTTTTTCCATTCTTAAGTTCCTTTAAATTGATTTTCTGTCGTTTTCTGTCATTCTCTATTGTGGGGGAGCGGCACGTTTAAAAGAAATTTTATTATAGCGAATTTTTAAGCCTTATTAAGAATTTCTTCTAAAACCAGAGCGATTCTTTCCAAATCTTTTTCATTCAGGCTAAAGACTTCAAAACACACAAATGCGCATGAAATCCTTGCGATAACGCCTTTTTGAAAAAGCTTTAAATAAAGTTTCTCACCATTTAAAGCGCGGGTGTTTTTGGGCTGGATTTTCACGCAAAAGGATTCTAATTCTTTGTCGGGTAAATTCCCTATTTTAGAAAAGCTAGACGCTATGCTCACGTTCAATTCTAAAGGCTTTAAAAGGGCGTAGAGTTTGAGGGCTTTTTGCAATAAGGCGTCTTTAGTTTGGTTCAATAACGCATGAATTGCAATTTCTTCTTGATGATTGACCCATGCTTTTAGGCTGCAAAAAAGCAAGGTGAGCGTGATTTTACCCACCCTCAAGGCTCTATAAAGGGGGTGGTTTTTTAACGCTTCAACCCATTCTTTTTGCCCCATAATAATACCGGCTTGAACGCTGTTAAAGCATTTATCTGCGCTAAAGCTTAAAAGCGATGGCTTTAGGGCTAAAATTTCTTCTAAAGCCGCTCTGTTTAACAAATCCACATCCCCTAAATTGTAATAATCAATCAAATCATGCTCTTTAGCCAGAGCTTGTAAATCTTTAAAGGGCGTGTCTTTTTTGAAAGTGGGGTTGTGGGTTTTAAAGAGCATTTTGCTGTTTTCATTCAAGGCTAAGCGGTAATCCCTTAAATAAGCGCGACTAGTATTCCCTACTAAATGCAGCCTAGCCCCACTATTTAATAAAATATCTTTAAGGTTAAAATCCCCCCCCACTAATTCGCCATAAGAAACAACGATTTCTTTTTCTTGCGCTAAAGCGTTAGCGATGAGGAATACCGCGCTGGTGTTGTTATTGACAATCAAAATTTCTTCGGTGTTAAAACACGCCTTAAAAAGCTGTTTTAAAGGGGTTAAGCGATTCTTTTTTTTAGCGGTGTTGAGATCGCATTCTAAATCAATGGGATGGGTTAAAACTTCTTTTAAATAAGGTTCAATTTTTTCATAAAATTGCGCACTAAAAAACGATCGCCCATGCTTTTCATCAAAAACGCTCGTGCTCGCATTGATGATTTTTTGATAAGGGTTTTTCAAAAGATCCGGGGTTATTAGGAGCGTTTCTTTAGTCGTGATGTTAGCCATGATGAAAGCGCGTTTGCTTTTCCTTTTTGAGAGCTAAAATAAGCGTTATTTTAAACTAAACCCGCTAAATTTTTGATAAAACTATTTTTTTAAAATCCTTAAGAGCGTCTTAATGAGTTTGTTGAGCGAGCGGAACTTTTTCCATAGAGTTTGGCGGTTTCTATAGGGCTTTTTCATGTTTGTTCCCATGTTTAAAATTCAAAAAGAAATCCTAAGATTTCTTTCATTTTAGAACTGATAGGATACCTCAAAACGCGCGTTAAATCCAGGAGCTGGAAGCGCCATGCGTTTATTTTTAGGAATCATATCGCTTGCTGGAGCGTCCGCGCTCGCTTGCCAAACGGAAGCCTGGCTGACATATTGCTTGTTTAAGATATTGTTAAACACAGCTGAAATCCTTAAACCCTGCCATTTTTTAGAAGTGGGGGTCCAGTTGATAAAGACATTATGCACACCATACCCAGGCTTATGGATTTTCATCAAGCCGTATTGAGGGTAGTAGATAGAATAGCCTTCATAGAACATGTTGGTTACAAAGCGTGAGAGCCAAGTTAAAGTAAGCCCCCATTTGTGGATATTGTAATCGGCTTTTAGGATAAACACATTCCCAGTCGTTGCAGCTAAAGCGTAAGTATCGGCTAATAAATGCCCCCTAGCTGTCGGCCAAGAGCGAGCCACTGAGAAAGTCCCTACGAAATTTTTATATTGCACATTCCCTGAAACTTCATAACCATAAATATTAATGGTTTCGGGTAAATTCCCTGACATGTTTTTTGCGGTCGCGTTACCCCCACCATTTTTAGAAGTGTCTTGCCCGTAGCTGTTGATGAAATTATTGATGACTTGATAGAACGCTGCCCCGCGCACATTGAAATACTTGCTGTTGTAATCCACATTGAATTCCACATTTTGACCGATCGCAGGGCGTAAATTCCTTTGATAAATCACCGTGGGATCGCGCATCAAAACGCCATCGCCAGGCAAAGCCCCCTTAGTCACATACGCATAGCTCACTTTCAAGCCAATGCTTTCAATGGGGTTATAAAGCACGGTCGCAGAAGGCGAAAAGCCAGAAGTTACATGCGTGCGGCCGTTTTTGTCTAGCAAGGTGTAAATATCATAACGAGTTCCCGCGCCCACGATCACATTGCTTAAAATATTGTAGTTCGCTTGCATAAACCCTCCGATGATATTACCGATCGCATGCGAATTTTGGGGCATGTTACGATAAAGCGGGTTAGGCGCGTTTAGATTTTGGGGGTATTGAGAGCTTTGATCGGTGTAATAATGGCGGTAAGGCAAGCCCGGCCCATTAGGGTCGTTAGGGTCAATATTGTTTTTATAATAGCCGTTTTTGCCTTTATCCAATCCAGAAAAAACGCTCAGGTTTTGATAAATCATGCCGTATTCAAACACGTTCCCATAATCTTCGCTAATGGGGTGGGTTACTTTAACATTAACGCCTGAGTTGATTAAGAAAATCCTTCTGGCTAAAGTCCCCTCAGCGTCCGCATTCCCTAAAGTCCAATCGTTCGCGCTAGGGTTTTGAGCGTTAGGGGGGGTCATGTCATAATCAGGATTTTTAGGGACAAGCCCATGATAAATATTAGATCCTGTGGAAATTGCAGAAGCACCTTGCCAATTGATATTGCCCGGCTGCCCATAGCCTATTTGATAGCCTCCATTAGAAGGCCTGATAGCCCCTTGCGTGCACTGGCTGATATTGTCCGGGTTGTTACACCAATCTTTAACTTCAGGGATGTAATCCGGGTTAGCCGGCTCATTAGAATTGTAAGCGAAAGGATTCACCACAGGGTTATAATCGCCCCCCCTTACCCCTAAAAAGGCGGTGGATTCAACGCGCGGCTGACTAAAACTAGTGCCTCCATCATGCTTGTATTTCAGACTCAAATTGTGGTTGAAGTTGATCGTATGGGCTAATTCTTTCCCAAAGTCAATCACAAAAGGCGCTGGCTGGCTTCCTGGGTCATTGGCTTTGGAGAGGGCTGAAGTGGTGTTAGGGCGTAAAAGCCTGGTGGAATTTTCCCTTGTCATGTTGTAGCTTAAGCTGATGGTATCCGTGTCGTTGATATAGCCATTGACTTTACCTAAAACGCTATTGACTTCACTCGGAGTCCCTACGCCAATGTCGCTATTGCTCGGATCTTGCAAGTCAAAAGTAGGGTGGAAGAGATCCCTAAAAGCGTTGTTCCCGTCTCTGTAATAAAAAATATTTTGATGGTTGTAATAAGCGAGTATATCCCAATTCTTCCCACGATAGGCTGCAGTAGCGTTCATGCGATACCCGAAGTTGGTATAAAAGCCCGCTTCCGCTTTAGCCCCATAAGTTTGATTCTTTCTTAAGAAGTCGTTAGCGTCAATCGTGGTGAAAGACAATTTACCCGCAACAGCACCAGGACCTGCTGAAGCGTTTGCTGCTCCTTTAATCACTTCCACTTCTTTAATCATATTGGGATCGATTACGGTGTTAGCGTCATGGTGGAAAATGTTACCATTTTGAGCGACGCCATCTATCGTTACCCTTAAAAGACGGCTCTCAATCCCCCTAACATAGATTTTTTGCGCCATCAAGCCCCCACTGGCCACATTCACATCCGCCCGAGTTCTAAAAATATCACGGATTTGGTTGCTTTGGCGTTGTTGGAGCTCTTTCCTGTTAATATACATTTTATTGTTGTATTCAAAGGTCCTTTCACCCTTAGTGGTTACCTTACCCAAAGTGTGGGTATTTTCTTGAGCTTGCAAACTGCTAGCGACAATACAAGAGACAAACACGATACGAAATTGATTTCTAAGCATTTCTTTTAGCCTTTTTATTTACTTTTTTCTAAAAATTTAGTCAAGTTTTAAACCTAAGGTTATTATTACATTATTCTATTTAATAATACCTTAAATTTGTTTTAGGATTAAGAAAATATGAAGAAAAATGTGATTAAAAAAGTTTTAGCATTTTACTGAGCGGTTGATTACTGAGCGGCCGAATCGATCACTATGCGTGAAGAAGCGCTGCTGATCCCTCTTAAAAAAGTTTGAGAAGACACATTGATTTCAGCGTTCTGGCGGAAAATATCGCTTGGTTGGTTGCTTTGGCGTTCTTCTAAATCATGGCGTTTGATGATAATGGTATTCCCCCATTGAAAAGGTCTATAAGCGCGCTTTTTTTTAACGACAAAATGAGGTTCTAGATTTAAAAATTGCGCATAACTCGGGAAATATAGCGGCTCTAATAAAGGGTTTATGGGGTGCGCTTTTAAAACCATAACGAGGAAAAAGAGGCTAAAGATTGCTTTCATAGCAAATTTTCACGCTCGCTCCCACTTGAGAATTGGGAGAAATTTCTAACTTGCTGATTTTTAAATAAAGTTCAGAGATTCCACTATAGCGTGTTTTTAAAATTTGGCTCAAATCTTTCAAGGCGTCTTCAATGAGAAGGTATTGTTTTTCTCGCATGGTGTTTTGAATGATTTCTTGGATTTCCATGTAGTCTAAATAAGCCTTATTGGGTAATTCCGTGTAGAAAAGATCCACATTTACGCTTATTTTTTGGGGTTTTAAGCGTTCAAACTCTAAAATCCCTAAAATCGTTTCAAACACCAAGTTATGGATATGGACGCCTTGTTTAGTTTTCATAAGACTTTCTTTTCTTTGCCGGTCAATAAATTGAAAATATTGCCTGCATGCTTGATAAGGGTAAAAATAAAAATAAGTACCATCGGCGTTTGCGTGCCGACTTCTTTAAGGATATTGACGCTGTCTGGGATATGCATATAAGGCACAAAAAAGATAAGAACAGTCGCTGTGCCTACCCCTAGAATGCTAGCGAGTGAAGAGATTTTAAGCACCTTACCCACAAAAAACCACACCGTTAAACCGATGAGGCTTTCAATAGGGATGAGCAACACCACAGAGCCCATGATCGTAGAAACGCCCTTGCCTCCATTGAAATTCAAAAAAGGCGAATAACAATGCCCTAAAATGCTAGCGATAGCGACCATCCATTGCAAACTATAATCCAACCCAAACAATTTGCTTAAAAAAACCGCGAACATGCCTTTGAATAGATCCAAGATTAAGACTAATAAGGCCATTTGTTTAGCGTTGCTCACGCCCTTACTTTGTAAAGCGCGTAAGACATTCGTCGCGCCAATACCGCCCGATCCGATTTTAGTAATATCCATGCCATAAAAGATTTTCATTAACGCATAGCCAAAAGGAATCCCCCCAATCAAATAACCCAAAAGGGTGAAAATCACATTGATATTGGTTAGGAAATTTAAAACGCTTTCCATAAATACCCTTTCAAATAAAATAGCGATCATTATAACATGTTGCTTTTTAAGTGAAAGCGTTAAGTTGTTAGGGTATAGTGGCTTAAAAATTTTAGGATATTGAGAATGCTTGAAACTTCTAGCCATTTTTTAAAATCGTTCCGCTTGAAGCGTTATATAGGGTTTTTATTGATTTCTTTAGCGCTACTGATCACGCCCTTTGTTCGCATTGATGGGGCGCATTTGTTTTTGATCTCCTTTGAACATAAGCAATTGCATTTTTTAGGCAAGATCTTTAGCGCTGAAGAATTGCAAGTCATGCCTTTTATGGTTATTTTGCTTTTTATAGGGATTTTTTTCATCACCACTAGCCTTGGGCGTGTGTGGTGCGGGTGGGCTTGCCCGCAAACCTTTTTAAGGGTGCTTTATAGAGATGTGATTGAAACCAAGATTTTCAAACTCCATAAAAAGATCAGCAACAAACAAGAAAGCCCTAAAAACACCCCAAGCTACAAGGCGCATAAAGTATTGAGCGTTTTGTTGTTCGCTCCTGTTGTTGCGGGGCTAATGATGTTGTTTTTCTTTTATTTCATCGCCCCAGAAGATTTTTTTATGTATCTTAAAAACCCTAGCGATCACCCTATTGCTATGGGTTTTTGGCTTTTTAGCACGGCTGTGGTGCTATTTGATATAGTGGTGGTTGCGGAGCGTTTTTGCATTTATTTATGCCCTTACGCTAGGGTGCAATCGGTGTTGTATGACAATGACACCTTAAACCCTATTTATGATGAAAAGCGCGGCGGAGTACTTTATGACAATCAGGGCCGCCTTTTTCCCTTACCCCCCAAAAAACGCAGTGCGGAAAACGAATGCGTGAATTGTTTGCATTGCGTGCAGGTTTGCCCCACGCATATTGATATTAGGAAAGGCTTGCAATTAGAATGCATCAATTGCTTAGAATGTGTGGATGCATGCACGATTACCATGGCTAAATACAACCGCCCTTCACTCATCCAATGGTCTTCAACTAACGCCATTAATACGCGCCAAAAAGTGCGCCTAGTGCGTTTAAAAACGATCGCTTACATGGGGGTTATCGCTATTGTGATAGCCCTTTTAGCCATCACTTCGTTTAAAAAAGAACGCATGCTCTTAGACATTAACCGCAACAGCGATCTGTATGAATTGCGATCTAGTGGGTATGTGGATAACGATTACGTGTTTTTATTCCACAACACGGACAATAAAGACCATGAGTTTTATTTCAAAATTTTAGGGCAAAAAGACATCCACATCAAAAAGCCTTTAAACCCTATCGCCATTAAAGCCGGGCAAAAGATTAAAGCGGTGGTGATTTTAAGAAAACTCCTAAAAAGTAACGCCACAGAATACAAGAACGCTAAAGACGCTCTCATCCCCATTACAATACAGGCTTATAGCACGGATGATAAGGATATTACGATAGAAAGGGAATCGGTGTTTATTGCACCAAGTGAAGATTGAAGCCTAAAACTAGCGCTCAATCACTTCATAAGGCAAGCCTTGTTTGATCAATTCTTCCATGAAAGGATCGGTGTTTAATTCTTCTACGTTAAATACCCCGGCCCTAAAATGATCCACGCTCCAAGTGTCGTTGCAAATCATTTTAGCCGCGCACATCGCTGGCACGCCGGTGGTGTAGCTTATGGCTTGCGAACCCACTTCTTCATAGCATTTTTTGTGATCGCACACGTTGTAAATGTAGAGCGTTTTGTCTTGGTTGTTTTTAATGCCGGTCATATAGCACCCGATATTGGTTTTGCCGGTAGTGTCTTTAGCTAAGGACGCTGGATCAGGGAGTAAGGTTTTTAAAAATTGTATCGGCACGATTTTTACGCCTTGATGCTCTATTTCTTTAATGCCTAGCATGCCGACATTTTCCAAGCATTTCATGTGGGTTAAATAATTTTGAGAGAAAGTCATAAAAAACCTCGCCCTCCTCAAGCCTTTAACGTTTTTGACTAACGATTCCAATTCTTCATGGTATAAAAGATACGAATCCATTTCGCCAATCTGCGGGTAAGCCCACACTTGCTTGATTTCTAAAGGCTTAGTTTCAATCCATTTGCCATTTTCATAATAACGCCCTTTAGAGCTGACTTCCCTTAAATTGATTTCAGGGTTAAAATTCGTGGCAAAAGGGCGTTTGTGATCCCCAGCGTTACAATCTAAAATATCTAAAGTGTGGATAGTGTCAAAATGGTGTCTTTGAGCATGAGCGACATAAGCGTTGGTAACGCCCGGATCAAACCCAGCCCCTAAAATCCCTAAAATCCCTGCTTCTTTATAAGCCTTATCAAACGCCCATTGCTCTTTGTATTCAAACTTCGCTAAATCCGGGTGCTCGTAATTGGCGGTATCAATGTAATGCGTTTTAGTCTCTAAACATGCTTGCATGATCGTTAAATCCTGATAGGGTAACGCCACATTGATAACGACTTTAGGCTTGTGTTTTTGGATTAAAGCGACTAAGGCTTGCGTATCATCGGCATCCACTTGTTCAACGCCAATTTCCCCCAAACCCTTTTTGAGCATGCTTTCTTTAATCGCATAGCATTTGTCTAAACTCCTGCTCGCTAAAATGATATTTTTAAACACATCTCTGTTCATGCCCATTTTGTGCGCTACCACACTGCCTACGCCACCAGCTCCAATTTGTAATACTGTATGCAAGGAACACCTACTTTCTAACTGATCTCGTTCTTTTAGGGGGGTATTATATTATAATAAGATAAATTTGATTAATAAGGATGCAAGCTTGCAAGAAATTAAGTTGGATATTTATGCCACTTTGGTGTGCATGGTTTTAGTGCTGCTTTTGGGGCGTTATGTGATTTCTAAAGTCAAGTTTTTACGCGATTATGATATTCCAGAGCCTGTTGTGGGCGGGGTCTTAGTCGCTTTTTTTATCATGTTAGTGCGTCAGTTTTACAATTTTGGCTTGCAGTTTGATTCTTCTTTAAAAGATCCTTTAATGCTGACTTTTTTTATCACCATTGGTTTGAGCGCGGATTTCAAATCTTTACAAAAAGGTGGGAAAATGCTTGCGGTCTTTTTGCTGGCTGTGGCGGGGTTTGTGGTGTGTCAAAATGCAGTGGGGATTTCTATCGCTAGCCTTTTAGGGGTCAATCCTTTAATGGGGCTTTTAGGGGGATCTATCGCTTTAGTGGGAGGGCATGGCACTAGCGCGGCATGGGCTAATTTTTTCACCCAACCACCTTATAATTTTAGCTCTAGCTTAGAAGTGGGCATGGCATGCGCGACTTTTGGCTTGGTGAGTGGGGGGATTATTGGAGGGCCTGTCGCTAAATATTTGATTTCTAAATACAAACTAGAGCCTAAAGACACTAAAGAAAAAGACACTTTAGAGGGCGTAGTGTCTAAAGGCTTTGAAACCCCTAAAGAGCAACGCCTAATCACCGCATCCAGTTTTGTAGAAACTTTAGCTTTGATTGCGATCGCTTTATTAGTGGGGACTTTTTTATCGCACTTGATGCCTAAAAGTTTCACCTTGCCGACTTTTGTGTGGTGCTTGTTTGTGGGGGTTATTTTAAGAAATGCCTTGTCGTTTTTTAAAATCCATAGCGTGTTTGACAGAGAGGTTTCAGTTATAGGGAACGTGAGCTTGAGCCTGTTTTTAGCCTACGCTTTAATGAGCGTGAATTTATTGGAATTGTTAAAACTCGCTGTGCCTTTAGCGGTTATTTTGAGCGTTCAAGTGGTATTTATGATCCTTTATGTGGTGCTTGTAACCTTTAGGGTATGCGGGAAGGATTATGATGCGGCGGTGTTGTGCGCGGGGCATTGCGGTTTTGGGCTTGGAGCGACCCCAACGGCTATGGTGAATATGCAAACCATCACCAACCACTATGGGCCATCGCATGTGGCGTTTATCGTCGTGCCTTTAGTGGGAGCGTTTTTTGTTGATATTATTAACGCTTTAGCGATTAAAGGCTTTTTGCTCTTGCCTTTTTTCCCATCATGAGACTTTATGAAAGTTTATTAGAAATGTGCTTGAATAAGGCATGGGAGTATCAAACCCTAGCCTTAGAAAATCCGAGCGTGGCTTGCATGGTGCTAGATAAAAACCATGAGATCTTGAGTTTAGAAACCCACAAAAAAGCCAAAACCCCGCATGCAGAAGTCTTAGCCGCTAAATCAGCGTTAAAGATTTTACGCCCCAGTTTGAAAAACGATTTAGAAAAATTAGAAGACCCTAAAACTTTAAGCGATTTTTTAAAAACGCGCCACGATAACGCTTTTACAGACTGCGTTTTTTTAATCACCCTAGAGCCATGCAATTCTTATGGCAAAACCCCAGCGTGTAGCGGATTGTTAGAAATTTTAAAACCTAAAAGAGTGGTCATTGCCACAGAAGAAAACGAAGCTAAAAAAGGGGGCTTAGCAAGGCTACAAAAGGCTCGTATTGAAACAATAATTTGTCGCAATTTAGAAAACAAGGCTAAGGACTTGCTCTTGCCTTTTAGGGTAATGGAACAAAAGGGGCGTTTTAATTTGTTCAAACTCGCTTTAAGAATGAATGGGGATTATTACCATGGCAAGATCACCGGGCAAAAAAGCGTTATTTTTACGCACAACCAGCGAGCAATATGCAACACTCTCATCATTTCTGGGAAAACCATAAGAACGGACAACCCCTTATTAGACTCTCGCTTTTGCGATAGCTTTTATCACAATAAAAACCCTAATATCGCTATTTTATCCAAGCACTCAATTAGCCCCCATTCAAAAGTTTTTTTTGCACCCAATCGTTTGGTTAATATTTTCAACAACCCTAAAGATTTACCCCTAGAGAAAGGGTTTAATTTCATTGAAGGGGGGTGGGGATTGTTTGAGAGCTTGAGGGACAAAATTGATGCGTTGCTTTTGCATTCGCATGCGTCTATGATTAACGAAGCGTTTAGTGCATTCGCTTTAAAAACCCCTTTTAAAGGGCGGTTGTTGCATGCACAAATCTTAGAAAATGAAGCCCTTTTATGGATAGAAAACTCTTAAGATTATACCAGCCCTTAAACGCTTATTCTTACAATAGCGATTCGCTTTTTTTATACGATTTTTCACGCCCTTTTATCAAAAATAGCGGCGCGATTTTAGACATAGGCTCAGGGTGTGGGGTTCTAGGCTTGCTCTGCGCTAGAGATAACCCGCTGGCGAGCGTTCATTTAGTGGAAAAGGATAGCAAAATGGCGTTTTGCTCCCAAAAAAACGCCCTCAAATTCCCTAACGCCCAAGCGTTTGAGGGCGATTTTTTAGATTTCAACCCCCCGATTTTGTATGATGCGATTGTGTGCAACCCTCCTTTTTATGCTTTAGGCTCTATTAAATCTAAAAACAAAGGGCATGCGAGACACCAGAGCGAATTAGACTTCGCTTCTTTAGTGGCTAAAGTGAAAAAATGCCTGAAACCTAAAGGGTATTTTATTTTTTGCTATGAAGCCTTATCGCTTTGCTTGGTCATAGAAAGCCTAAAAAGCGTTAAACTCACGCTAGAAACTTTAAGGTTTGTCCAAAGTTTTAAAGACAAAAACGCCCATTTGATGCTTGGAGCGGCCAGGAATAATTCCAAAAGCGCTCTAAAAGTTCTGCCCCCTTTAATCACGCACCATTCCAAAAACCAAAGCGACAACACCAAAGAAGTTTTAAATATCTATCAAATTTGTAACACCTATTCTATCAAAGTGCCTTTAGATTGAGGATTAAAAATGAAATGTTCGCATTGCCAGTTGGAGTTTAAAGAAAGTGAGCTTTTTAAAGAGACCATTAATCACAAGGAATTGCATTTTTGCTGTGCAGGGTGCGCTAGGGTGTATGCGTTATTAACAGATTTGAATTTAGAGAGCTTTTATGACAAGTTAAACGATTCCACTTTAGCCCCTGTAACGCCCCAAGATCCAATGAATATTTTAGAATTAGAACAAGCCCTTGAAGAAAACAATAAAAGCGATTTTATCCTTAATCTTTTGCTAGAAAAAACGCATTGTAACGCTTGCTTGTGGCTCAATCAAAAGGTTTTAGAGCGCTTAAAGGGGGTTAAAAAAGTGAGCGTGAATTTCACCACCCACCATTTGCAAATCGTGTTTGACAAGTCCTTAAACCCTAAAGAGATTATTCAAAAAATTGAGAGTTTGGGCTATGGGGCTAAAATTTATAACGCAAAAAATTACACCCTGAAAGCCCAAAAAGAGCAACGCTCCTACTTGCTTACTTTAAGCGTGGGGTTTTTTGCCACCATGAATTTGATGTTTATTGCCATTGCCAAATACGCAAGCTATGGCGGTGCGAATTATGGCGGTGGCATGGATAAACTCATGCAAAGGAATTTGGATCTCGTATCGCTCTTTTTAAGCTTGTTGGTGCTAGTGGTGGTGGGGCGTTTTTTCATTAAGGGGGCGTTTTATGGGCTAAAAAATGGCGTTTTGGGCATGGATTTGAGCGTGTCTTTTGGAGCGTTATCGGCGTTTGTTTATTCCGTTTATGCGATGTTGGTGTTTCAAGAGACTTATTTTGAAGCGAGCAGCACGATTTTAACGCTTGTTTTTGGCTCTAAGTTTTTGGAATTAAAAGCCAGGCTGTTTGCGAATGAAAAATGTTTGGCCCTAGAATCGCATGAAATCCATAGCGTGATTATTGTAGAAAACGGCAAGCAGATAGAAAAACACCCTAAAGATGTGGCGATAGGCTCTGTTGTTTGGGTGCCAAGCGGGGCTAAAATCGCACTAGATGGCGTGCTTTTAAATAACGCGAGCGTGGATGCGTCTTTGATCAGCGGGGAGTTTAAGCCTTTGGAATTGGGGGTTAATGATCCAATTTTAGGGGGTTATGTGAATGTGGGCGTGCCTTTTAGCTATCAAGTGAGCGCTAATTTTCAAAACTCACGCCTTTCTAGTTTGTTAGAAACTTTAAAAAAGAGTTTTTTAGAAAAACCCTTAATTGAGAGCAGCGCGAATCAAATCGCGGATATTTTTTCTAAAGCGGTGTTGTTTTTAGCCTTTGTGAGCTTTTTATTGTGGCAATTTGGTTTGGGGGGTAATTTTGAAAAAGCCTTAATGGTGTGTATTAGCGTGTTAGTCATAAGCTGCCCTTGTGCGTTCGCTTTAGCTACGCCCATTGCGTTAGTGATAGGGGTGTTTAAAAACCCTTTGATCGTGTTTAAAGAAGCGTTGTTTTTAGAAACCCTGGCTAAAGTGAAAAAAATCTTTATAGACAAAACCGGCACCCTCACGCAAAAAGAAGTCCTTTTAAAAGAAAAAATCATTCATGAAGAATTTGACGAAAGGCTTTTGAAGAGTCTTTTAAAAACCAGGGAGCATTTAGCCCATAGTGCGATCCTTAAAACTCTAAATGGCGATGAGGTTGATTTAGAAAAGATAGAGTTTTTCGCTCATGGCCTGAAAGCGAATTATCAAAACGAAACCTTGTTAGTGGGGAGTTTGAAATTTTTAAAATCCATGGGGGTTGATTTAAAGGTTAAAGAGAGCGCTAATATCATGGTAGGCTTTGCGAAAAACAAGACCTTATGCGCGTTATTCATTTTAGAAGAGCGTTTGAAAGCTAACGCTAAAGAAGTCATTCAGGCTTTGCAAAATAAAGGTTTGGAATTAGAAATTTTAAGCGGGGATAATGAAAGCTCGGTTAAGGAGTGTGCGAAAAAATTAGGGATTTCTAAGTATCATGCCCATTTGACCCCTGAAGATAAGGCTCAAATCGTCAGCTCTTATAAGGGCGTGTGCGCAATGATAGGCGATGGCAATAATGACGCGCTAGCCTTAAAACAAGCGAGCGTTTCTTTGGGGTTTGAAAAAAGCGCTTTGAGTAAAAGCGCATGCGATATTTTGCTTTTAGAAGAGGATTTGAGTTTGCTAGAAAAAGCGTTTCATAACGCTCAAAAAGTCTATCAAGTGGTGCTGCAAAACATTGTTTTGAGCTTGATTTATAACGCTATCTTAATCCCGGTCGCTATGCTAGGATACATCAACCCTTTAATAGCGAGTTTGAGCATGAGTGGTAGCTCTCTCTTAGTGGTTTTAAATTCTTTGAGGTTGAAACGCTCTTAAACAAACCACATCGTTTTGGCTAAAATGGCGATTAAAAAGCCAAAAGTTAGAGCGATAGGGTGGATATATTTGCCAATAGGGTTTTTCTTACCCAAAAACTTACACGATAAAGAAAAAAGCACCAAAAGAAAAATGCTTAACGCTAAAATCACTTTAAGCATGAGTATCTTTTGAAAAGGAGTTTCACACCAGCCTTTATCGCCCCCCATGTATTGACTAAGCATCATGCCCCCTGTCAAAACAAGCCCTAAAACGCACAAAGGCATGATTTTTACCGCTCTTTGAGTGATTCCTGTATTCGCTTTATTGGCAAACTCTTCGCCAAACATTTTCTTCACATTAGGGAAAATTACCCCATCAAAAAACAAGTAGCCAATAAAAATAATGGCGCACAATAAATGAACAACCAACACATAAGGATAAATCGCATCCATTTAAAATCCTTTATTCATGGGAAAATTAAAGAGTTTTTAATCTACTATAAAAGGGTTTTATTGTCAAGTATCCCACTATTATGGGAATTTTAGGGGTGGTTTTTGTTTGACTTTTAAGATTGCAATTAGCTATAATAAAATAATTAAAAAAGTAACACTTAAGCGGAGACCCTAGAGAGTGATGCTCAATTTTATGACAAAGAAGAAAAATAGAATGCAAGATTGCAAAATGGTTGGTAAAAATTTTAATCGTAAGGAATCTGTTTTGATAGCTCAATCTTTAGATATTTCTAAAAAAGGCTCGGTAATTTTAGGCACTCTTTTGAGTTCGTTATGGCTGACAAACCCCTTAAATGCTCATGAAAAGAATGGCGCGTTTGTGGGGATTAGCTTGGAAGTGGGTAGGGCTGATCAAAAGACCAACGCTTATAAAAACGGCGAGTTGTTTCAAGTGCCTTTTGGCGATGTTTCGGCTAATGATAATGGCAAAGTTCCTGACGGGCAGACCGGTGGCTGTCAGCCAGCTTCAGGGACGCCAGGAACGCCAGGCTATACTAAAGCTAACTGCGTGGTCAATTGGACTTCTCGCACCATGCTAAGCACCAATAAAAACATTCCTGGCCGTAACCAGCCGATGTATGGGCTAGGCGTGATGACAGGCTATAAGCATTTTATCGGTAAAAAAAGGTGGTTTGGGTTGCGTTATTATGGCTTTTTTGATTACGGGCATACCAATTTCTCTAACTCCAGAGCCGCTAACGCTATATCGCCTTTTTATTTGAGCGATCAAAAAGCGGACATGTATACTTATGGTTTTGGCACAGACATGCTTTTTAACATTATAGACAAGCCTAAAGCCACGGCTGGGTTTTTTCTAGGCGTGAATTTTGCGGGTAACACTTGGACCAATAATCGTGTGGGGTATTTTAAGGACGGGTATGTTTATGGCGTCAATACCGACGCTGACGCTTACATGACTAACGCTGATGGCACAATCACATGCGGGGACACGACGCCGGCGAGTTGTGATGTGGGGATTAACCCTAATAGCGTCTATACCACAGGAAAATTAAACGCTAAGGTGAATCACACGATTTTCCAATTTTTAGTGAATGTGGGCATTAGAACCAATATTTTTGAACACCATGGCATTGAGTTTGGTATCAAAATCCCCACGCTCCCTAACCACTTTTTCAAAGGCTCTACTACTATAAGAGCGAAAAAACAAGGCCCGCTAGAGAATGGGAACCCGACTACTATCACAGGAGCAGAAACCAATTTCAGCTTAACCCAAACCTTACGCCGTCAGTATTCTATGTATTTGCGTTATGTTTATACTTTTTAAGTTTGGTAGGGTTTTAGGCAAGGCTTAGAGATGAAAGCTTGACGCTTTAAGCTTTCAAAGCGTCATTGATCTGTAACCATTCTGCGCTGTTTTCTACTTTTTTGATGAATCTGTCATTACCGCACAATGAGTCCTTATGCTGTTGTGGGGATATTTCTATAATGCGTTCTAATTCTTCATCGCTAAAGATATATTCATTGGAGTCAAATTTTTCTTTCAATTCTTTATTTTGATTGATAGATAGCTTTGCAAAGAGTTTAATTAGGCTAGACTGAGCAATATCTAAAATAAATACCTTTAGCGTCCTTTATACAAACGCCCTTTTGGTGTTAGTGCATAAGAAGCTTTTTTTGGTCTCTCAAAAAGTCCCAAGTTATCTTTTGAAGGGTTATCTTTCAGTACATGGTGGTTGAGTTCGCCCCTGATAGTGTTTCTAAAAGTATCGCTTTTGTATTTGTATCCCCACTCTTCTTTTTTTATTCGCTCTTCTAACGCTTGATAAATATCTTGTAATGCTACTTGTTTAACGCCTTTTTCCTCACAAGCGAAAATAAATTCCACTATCATTGCCTTGATAGAGGGGATAGTTCCAGGAAGCAATTTTTCTTGTTTTTCAATCTTTTTAATCTTTTCTTGAATGCTTTTATCTTTTGAGACTTTTTGTTCATTTTTAATAATGGCGCTAAAAACTTCATCATAGCTTTCTAAATACTCTTCATTAGGAGTGAATAAACTATCTGCATATTTTATAGAATTATAAATAGCGTTTAACTGCGTGTAATATAAGGGTTTCTTTTCTGTAAAAATGGTATTGACTTCAAAATTATTCTCCAACCCTCCTTTGGTTAAATTAGTGCTACCTATAATGGAAGTTTTTTCTTTTCCGTTGTCAAACATATAAATTTTAGGGTGGAATACAATATCTGTTTTGTTATTTTCTTTGTCGCCGTAGCAATAAAATCTTAATTTTTTATAAGTTTTATTTAAGTCTAGCAAAAATCGTATGGATTTTGAGTCGGTTGTTTTAAAATCAAGTCCTACAATAATCTCAAATTCTGCCCCCTTTTCTAAAGAATCAATCAAAGCATCTTGAATCACTTCAACCCCACTGTATTTTAAAAAAGCAACTGCAATATGAGTGCTTAAAGAATTTCTTAGCCCTTCGTTAATCACTTTGGGATAATTGAGATTAGATAGGATTTGAACAGAACTCACCAAAAACCTTAATAATTTTTTAGGCTATTTTACAAGTCTTAAGTTAATGTTGCATGGCAAGTTTCTTAATTTAGCCCCCTAATGAGAGCTTGAGTTATCTTGATTATAAGTTTATAAATCTTACAATCTCTTATTAAGCTTTTTAAAATACCAAAGACTAAGAGCTAAAAATACGAAAAAGGGCGATAGCACGCCTATTTCAGGAATGAGTATCCCTGAAATGCTGAATTTCCCTAAAGCAAAGAATAGCCCCCAAACAACGAGCGTGATAATGATAAACTTTAGCCCTAAAAGAGCCAGGTTTTCATAGCGGGCGAGACTGGGTGAAAAATAAGCGATTAAAACGCTTAAAAACGGCACAAAAAAGGGCAAAATCGCAAACACATACAAAAACGAGCGCACTTTTTTCGTGTCCGCGTTTTGGCGCACTAAAGCATGCAAGGATAAAAGAGCGTCTGTGATAGAAACCGCAGGCTTGTTTTGATAAATGGTGTCTAAAACTTTAGGGCGGAAATTTTTGAGCGTTTTAAAGGTTTTTAAACGCGTGGTGCTTAAAGCGTTCGCGCCCAGTTCAAAACTCAAGGGCATCTCATAGATAGTAGTGTCATGCAAGATCCAATACTTGTCTTCAAAAAAAGCTTCTTTAGCTTCAGCGTAAGATTCTAAAGTCTTATCTTTTAGGCGAAAAACCTTGATATTTTGGGCTTTTTGCAATAAGGGATTAATCTTATCAAAATACACATAATCATCGTTATATTTCACTAACAAATGCTCTGAGACGCTCAAAGAATTGTCTTTATAGATTAAATTTTGCGTTTTTTCTTCCATATACACAAAAGGAGTCGCGTTCAACCCCACATAAACAGCCGTGAAAAACAGGCTAATCAAAAAAATAGGGCTTAAAATCTGGCATTTGGAAAAGCCAATGGAGAGCAGGGCGGTGTATTGGTTGGATTTAATGAAGGTGATATAAAATAAAACCATCGCCAAAAGCAAGGAAATGGGCAAGGTGTAATTGAGAGCGAATAAAATATCATAGGTGAAAAATAAAATGATCATGTTCGCAGAATCGGGCATTTTATCGGCGTATTTCAGGCTGTCAATGCCTACAAAAAACAATTCTAAAGCTAAAAGCACGATTAAAAAGTATTTGAAATAATACCACCCCACAAATCTAAACAAACGCACTTTAAACCCCTAACTTTCTATTTTTAAAGGTTTTTTAAGCGTGAAACGATTTTGCATGGCGTTAAAATCATGGCTTTCTATAAAAAATTTTAAGGCATTTTTGGCATGTTCAAATGCAGCGTTTTTTAAAGGCTCTTCGTTGTTGTGGAATTTTGAAAGCACATGCTCGGTGATATTGATCCCTTTAGAAATCCCCACTCTCAAGCGGTAATAAGAATTAGAACATAAGGCATCAATGGATTTTAGGCCGTTATGCCCCCCGTTCCCTCCGCCATTTTTAAATTTCACAACGCCTAAAGGTAAATCCAAGTCATCATGGACGATTAAAAGCTCTTTGGTTTTGTAAAAATTTTTAGTGCTTAAAACGCTCTCGCCGCTCAAATTCATGTAAGTTTGGGGCTTGAGTAAGATAAAATCCTTATAAACGCATAAATAAGCGTTGTGTTTGGGAGAAAAAGTGAAAGAAAGATCCAACTCGCTAACGAGTGAATCTAAAATATCAAAACCAGCGTTGTGTCTGGTGTGATCGTAACGCAAAGTAGGGTTGCCTAAACCCACTAAAAGCGTCATAACTTCAAATCACTTCGCTTTAATCACACCGATCACAGCGATAGAATCATGATCTAAGATCTTAACATTTTCGTGTTTTTCTAAATCGCGTACCAAAATAGACTCATTCACGTCTAAAGGGGCTACATCCACTAAGTAGTGATCGGGCAAATGCTCTGGAGCGCATTCCACGCTGATACGCTTTTTAGAGAGCATCAAAATCCCTTTATTTTTCAAGCCCACTGGAGTGCCTTGGTGTTTGACAGGGACTTTAAACTTAGACTTCACGCCCTTAGTAACAGCGAGTAAATCCACATGGATAAGCTCGTTAGTAACGGGGTTTTTTTGGTATTCTTGAACCACGACTTCAAAAGTCTTATCCCCTAATTTCACCGGGAAAATCAAATGCTTTTTTTCCTTAAGGTATTTAATGAAAGGGTTTAATTTGAACGCGCAATTCACGTTTTCAACACCCTTTCCATAAATATTTGCGATTAGATAGCCATCTTTTTTTAAAGCTTTAGCGTTAGCTTTAGTAATACTCTCTCTAATAACGCCTTCTAACATGTCAATCCTTTAAAATAAAATAAGGGCTTATTCTATCCAAAAAACCCTTAAAAATCAAAAACTGCTTAAAAGCTTTTCAAAGGATTGTTTGAACGCTATCAAGCCTTCTTTAAGGAGTTTTTGGGCGGTGTTTTCTAAATCAATGTTTTGCGCTTTTAATTCTTTTTTAAACGCTTCAATTTCTGTGATTTTTAAAGGGGTTTGACACTCGGTGTTTGGGTCAAGCAAATAAGCGTTTAGGGCGTCTAGGGGGGCTGTGTTGATAGAGTTTTTAAAACACAGCGCTTTAATGTAATAATCTTTAGCTAAAGAATTAGATTTAACGCCTGTGGACGCAAAAAGGGTGCTTATTAGCGTATTAGCATGCTGGTTGATTTGGTAATAGCACTCGGTAGCGTTCATGATCCCGCTTTGAGCTTGCAAGTTTTTTGGCACTAGTGGGTCTATTTCTTTGTCAAATCGTGAGACAAACACGCTAATGACCGCTCTCTTTCGCACTTCTTTGGCTAAGATTTGAGCGATTTCACTAGCAATTTTAGGCGAAAAGACTAGAGTTACATTAATGGGGATAGAGGCTTGAGCCAGAGCGCTAATGACTTCAAGACCGCTCTCGCTCGCCGGGACTTTAATCATCACATTAGGGCGGTTTAATGCTTTGAATAACCGCTTGGCTTCATCAATGCTTTTAATGGCATCATCTTCTAAAAAAGGGTCAATTTCTAGGCTAATGTAGCCATTATTAGGGTCTTTTTCATATAAAGGCATTAACGCACTAGAAGCTTGTAAAATATCCTTTAACGCCAAGGTTTCATAAATTTCTTTAGCTTTTTTGCCTTTGAGTTTAGCGATTTCATCTTGATAAAACGCGCTTTTTGTGATCGCTTCGCAAAACAAACTAGGGTTACTCGTCGCCCCACAAATAGCCCCCTTATTGATGAGCTTTAAAAAGTCGTTTTCTAAAAAATCCCTTTCTATAAAATCGCACCACAAACTGAATTCTTGCATGTTTTATCCTTGTTTTAAATTGAGATAATAATCTTTAACGACTTCTTGGTCGCTAAAAAAAATCGTTTTGTCTTTAAAGATTTGAATGTTTTCATCACCCTTGCCTAAAATCAACAACACCTCATCGTCTTTTAAATTTTCTAAAGCGTTTAAAATAGCCTTTTTTCGGTCTTTTTCTATAATGACTTTAGAAGAATCATTGATGCCTTTTAAAATATCCTTGATAATGTCTTCTTCATTCTCGCTTCTGGGGTTGTCTGAAGTTAAGATGATTTGATGCGCATAACAACTCGCTATCGCTCCCATTTTAGGGCGCTTGGTTTTATCCCTATCGCCCCCTGCTCCAAAAAGAGCGGTGATTTTTTGATTCTTAAAGCTTTCAAAAACTTGTTGCATGCCGTCTGTGGTGTGGGCAAAATCCACAACTACTAAAGGTTGAGAATGCACAATTTCCAAACGCCCCTTAACCCCATAAAAGTTTTCTAATAACGGCGTGATCGTTTCTAGAGGTAATTGAGTGAGTAATTTGACCCCTAAAACGCCCGCTAAGATATTATAAAGGTTGTAACGCCCTAAAAGGGGGGAATGGATGAGAACGATTTCTTTAAGATTAGGATCTCTTAAATTTTGTTGGTAGCATAAAGACGCGCTGATGGAGGGGTTGAGCGAAAAGGCTTGAACGTTTAAATGCGCTTTTTTATCCAGCGCGTAAGTGCGCGCGTTAATGGGGTTAAAAAGGGCGTTTGTTTCATCTCTGTTAATCACTTTCAAGCCCTCATCTTTAAAAAAGCTGTTTTTAATATCTCTGTAATTTTCTATATTTTGATGGAAATCTAAATGATCGCTTGTGATATTAGTGAGAATTTTAAGGGCGAAATCAAGCCCAGCGATGCGCTTTTGGACAATCGCATGGGAGCTCACTTCCATAATAAAGTATTCGCATTTTAAACGCACCGCTTCTTCTAAATCGCTATAAAGCTCTAAAAGAGTGGGCGTGGTCAAGCCCTTTTCTTTGATTTGTGTGTCGTTGATAAAAAACCCTCTTGTGCCTAAAAGAGCGGTCTTTTTATTCAAATCTAAGAGCAAGGAATACATCAAACTCGCTGTGGTCGTTTTACCATTAGTGCCAGTAATCCCTACAATTTTAATCTTAAAATCAAAGTAGTTTTTAAGCTCGTTAAAATCTAAAATAGCCAGGTTTTTTTCTGCAATTAAGGGGGCGTATTTTTCGTTTAAAGGCGTTTTGACAAAAAGGATTTCTTTAGGGTTTTCTAAAACTTCATGCGTGTTATCGCTCAAAAAAGAATAGGTGTGGTTTTGATAAGTCAGGGTTTTTTTAAGCTTCATTCTTTAAGCCTTATTGGATTTGAGAGCGTCTTCTAAAAGAGAACGCAAAAATTTATCGTAAATAAAAGAATCTTCATGCATGTTTTCAATGTAATTGATCGCTAATTCGTAATAGCCATAGTGGTTCAATTCTTTCAAAAATTCATAAAAATCCTCTTTATTGTCAAAAATCACCCTAGAGCTGAACATCAAATCTTCAAACGCTTCCTTAAAGCCGCGCTCCAAACTCAAGCGTTTGAAATCCGCATACAAAATGCCGTTCAACTCCTCGCCTTTTTGAGAAATTTGCGCATCAATCTTTTCAGCCATTTGGTTTAGCCCCTCATCAAAAGAAGCGATCAAATTGATGATTTGCTCTTCAGCCTGGTTTTTTAAACTCCGTTTTTGCATAGCGATCAAGCTTTGATACAATTCATAAAAGCTATGGGCTTCTTTAGGGAAATCCTTAGCGATGTCGCTTAATAACGCCCCCACTTTGGCTTTTTGGTTGTCTTTATCTAAAAACAACACTTCAGAAAAAAAGCGTAACGCTTCAGCGTAATGGGCTTGTTTGAACGCTAAAAAGCCATCTTTAATCAACGCTCGCTTTTTAAATTCATAATCAAACTTTTGCATGCCTATAATCCTTAAAGCTTATCAAACTCCTTAGCGTTTTCTAAGCACACCACTTCTAAATTGGGGTGGATATCCATTTTAAGCTGCCTTTCAATGACATTTTTTAAAGTGATTTTACTGCTAGAGCAAGTCTTACACGCTCCTTCTAAAGCCACATAAATTTTCATGCTTTTCACCCCTAGCACTTCAATATTGCCGCCATCTTTGAGCAAGTAAGGGCGGATCTTTTCTATTACAATACGCACCGGTTTTTGTAAATCTTCATCGCTAAATTCTATCATTTTTAAAAACCTTATTTTTAAAATTTTACTTTAAGATACCATATAATGAGCCATTTTTATCAAACAACGCTTTTTAAGAGTGGCTCAAGGGCTAATTGGATAGAATAGAGCCACTATTAGAATAAGGTTTTGATGACGATATGGAAATTAAAAACATCAAAGAGTTTGAAAAAGCTTCCAAAAAACTCCAAAAAGACACTTTAAAGATCGCTCTCGCTCTTTTGTTTCTCATCGGTGCCGCTTTGCTCGCTCTCATTTTTGGGCAGGCTAATTCTAAGGGATTGTTGCTTATTTTTGCGGCCGTGATTGGGGGGTATATGGCGATGAATATTGGCGCGAACGATGTGTCTAATAATGTCGGCCCTGCCGTAGGCTCTAAAGCCATTAGCATGGGCGGGGCGATTTTGATCGCTGCGATTTGTGAAATGCTTGGAGCGATCATTGCCGGGGGGGAAGTGGTTTCTACGATTAAGGGCCGTATCGTTTCGCCTGAATTTATTAATGATGCGCATGTTTTCATTAATGTCATGTTGGCTAGCCTTTTGAGTGGGGCGTTGTGGTTGCATGTGGCGACTTTAATAGGCGCTCCTGTTTCCACTTCACACTCTGTGGTGGGGGGGATTATGGGGGCTGGAATGGCAGCAGCTGGAATGTCTGCTATTAATTGGCATTTTTTATCAGGCATTGTGGCGAGTTGGGTAATCTCGCCTTTAATGGGAGCTTTGATAGCCATGTTTTTTTTAATGCTCATTAAAAAGACTATCGCTTATAAAGAAGATAAAAAGAGCGCGGCTTTAAAGGTCGTGCCTTATTTGGTAGCGTTGATGAGCTTAGCCTTTAGCTGGTATTTGATGGTTAAGGTTTTAAAACGACTCTATGCGGTGGGTTTTGAAATCCAACTGGCTTGCGGCTGTATCCTTGCGCTTTTAATCTTTATTCTTTTTAAAAGATTTGTGTTAAAGAAAGCCCCGCAATTAGAAAATAGCCATGAAAGCATTAATGAACTTTTCAATGTCCCTTTGATTTTTGCTGCTGCGCTTTTAAGCTTTGCACATGGGGCTAATGATGTGGCTAATGCTATAGGCCCACTAGCGGCCATCAGTCAAACTTTAGAAGATGCAAATAGCCCTATAGGGAGTACTTTAAGCTCTGTGCCGTTGTGGATTATGGTAGTGGGGGCAGCTGGGATCGCTTTAGGCTTGAGCTTGTATGGGCCAAAGCTCATTAAAACGGTGGGGTCTGAAATCACAGAATTAGACAAAATGCAAGCTTTTTGCATCGCGCTTTCAGCGGTCATTACCGTGCTTTTAGCCTCTCAATTAGGCTTACCGGTAAGCTCTACGCATATTGTGGTGGGCGCGGTGTTTGGGGTGGGCTTTTTAAGAGAGCGTTTAAGAGAGCAATCAAGAAGGCGTTTTGCTAGAATCAGAGACAACATTGTAGCGGCGCACTTTGGGGAAGATTTAGAAGAAATTGAAGGCTTTTTAGAGCGCTTTGATAAAGCCAATTTGAAAGAAAAATCGCTCATGCTAGAGAGCTTGAAAAAAAGCAAGAACACCGCTATCGCTTTGGAATTGAAAAAGAAAGAAAAAAAGTCGCTTAAAAAAGTGTATAAAGAAGAAGTGATCAAACGCTCCATTTTAAAAAAGATTGTTACCGCTTGGTTGGTAACCGTGCCGGTTTCTGCGCTTTTAGGCGCGCTTCTTTTTGTGGCTCTTGGTTTTATAGAAAAGTATTTCTAAGGTTTTAAAAGCTTGATTTTTTAAATATTTGCTAGATTAAACGCTAAAAATATTTAAAGTTAGGCTTAATCTTTTATGTTAAAATTCTAAGATTTTATATATTTTATATTTATCGTTAGGTTTTAGGTTTAAATCATGGGGAGGAATCAAGGAGCTTATTTGGATCCGTCTGAATCGATTTTGATGTTGATGGTTGCTTTTTTATTGGTGCTGTTGAACGCTTTTTTTGTGCTTTCAGAGTTTGCCCTTGTGAAAGTGCGTAAAACCCGCTTAGAAGAGCTGGTTAAAATCGGTAATTCCAACGCTAAACTCGCTTTAAAGATGAGTCAAAGACTGGACACTTATTTGAGCGCGACGCAGTTAGGCATCACCCTTTCTTCATTAGCTTTAGGCTGGGTGGGTGAGCCCGCTATCGCAAAATTGTTAGCCGCGTTGTTTGAGTCTATGGATTTGAGAGAAAATCCTATTTTCATCCATTCAATGAGCGTGGTCATAGCGTTTTTAAGCATCACTTTTTTGCATGTCGTGTTGGGCGAGATTGTGCCTAAATCTTTAGCGATCGCTAAATCTGAAAAAGCCACCCTTTTTGCCGCACGCCCTTTGCATGTGTTTTGGGTGGTGTTTTATCCGGTGGTGCGTTTGTTTGATGTGATCGCTCATTTTTTTTTGAAAAAGATGGGCGTCAATCCTAAAGAGCATGAGGGCATGCATTCTGAAGAAGAGTTAAAAATCATTGTGGGCGAGAGTTTGAGAGAGGGCATTATTGATTCAGTGGAGGGCGAAATCATTAAAAACGCGGTAGATTTTTCTGACACGAGCGCTAAAGAAATCATGACCCCACGAAAAGACATGGTGTGTTTGGACGAAGAAAACAGCTATGAAGAAAATATAGACATTGTTTTAAAAAGCCACTTCACGCGCTACCCTTATTGTAAAGGCTCTAAAGACAACATTATCGGCATGGTGCATATCAGAGACTTGCTTTCTCGCTCTATTTTTACCCCCAAAATGCATGATTTCAATCAAATCGTTAGGAAAATGATCATCGTCCCTGAAAGCGCGTCTATTTCTCAAATCCTTATTAAAATGAAAAAAGAGCAAATCCATACCGCTTTGGTGATTGATGAATACGGCGGCACGGCTGGGTTGCTCACTATGGAAGATATTATTGAAGAGATCATGGGCGAGATTAGCGACGAATACGATTTGAAACAAGAGGGCGTGAACAAGCTTGAAGAAGGCGTGTTTGAATTAGAGGGCATGCTGGATTTAGAAAGCGTAGAAGAAGTGCTTCATATCCAATTTGACAAAGAATGCGAGCAGGTAACGCTTGGGGGCTATGTTTTCAGCTTGTTAGAACGCATGCCTATGGAGGGGGATACAATCGTTTCGCATGGGTATGCTTTTGAAGTCTTAAGCGTGGATGGGGCTAGGATAAAACGCTTGAAAGCGGTTAAACAAGATCAGGGAGAAAATGAAGCATGAAAAAAACAACCCTCTTTGTATTGGGCTTATTATTCAATAACTCTTTAAACGCTGTTGATGGAGTTCCTAAAACCGATCTTTCTTCTTTGAATTTGGCTGAAGACAGCGTGCCTTTGAACCACCCTAACGCCCAAAAACTCTCTTTAAAAAACGCATGGAATAGGGTGTTGTCTAATCATGAAGGCTTGCATGCGCAAGAATACGCCATTAAACGAGCGAGCAAAATGAAATTAGCGGCTAAGCTTTCTTTTTTGCCTCAAATTGATTTGAGCGCGTTTTACGTGTATCTTTCTAACCCCATTAAAATGGATTTTGCCAGCCAAAAACAAGCGGGCGTGCAAAAAGCCACCAACCAGATCCATCAAGGCTTGCAAAACATCCAGCAAAATATCCCCCCTCAAGTATTAACCCCTCAAATCCAATCGGGTATACAAGGGGTGATGCAAGGTTTTGGGGCTTTGAGCAGCACTTTAGAAGCCCCCTTATTGTTTTCTAAGCAAAATGTGGTGATTGGGGCTTTGAGCATTATTTATCCCCTTTATATGGGTGGGGCAAGATTCACGATGGTGCGCATTGCGGATTTGATGCAAAAAGACGCTAATGAAGTGTATCGCTTGAAAAAGCTTTCCACTTTTCAAGAGCTTGTGAGCGTGTATTATGGCATGGTGTTAAACGCTGAAGTGTCTGAAACTTTAGAAGAGGTGGAAAAAGGCCATTACAAGCATTTCCAAAACGCTTTGAAAATGCAAAAAGTAGGGCAAATCGCTAGGGTAGAAACCTTAAGCGCTCAAGTGGCTTATGATAAGGCTCATATCGCTAGCGTTAAGGCTAAAGACGTGTTAGAGGTTTCGCAACTCTCATTCAATTCCATTTTATCTAGCAAGGACGATTTAGCGCCTTCAAGCAAATTAGAGATCCACACTGAGAAAAATCTGCCCGATCTGAGCTTTTTTGTTTCTTCCACGCTCAATTCCTACCCGGCTTTAAAAACTTTAGAAAACCAGGTTCAAATTTCTAAAGAAAACACGAAACTACAGATCGCTAAATTCTTGCCCCAAGTGCATTTTTTTGGCTCTTATCTCATGAAACAAAACAATTCGGTGTTTGAAGACATGATCCCTAATTGGTTTGTGGGCGTGGCCGGGCGTATGCCTATCCTTTCCCCCACAGGGCGCATTCAAAAATACCAAGCGAGCAAATTAGCCGAGTTACAGGTGAATAGCGAGCAAATCCAAGCTAAAAAAAACATGGAATTGCTAGTGAATAAGACTTATAAAGAGACGCTTTCTTATTTGAAAGAATACAAAAGCTTGCTTTCTAGCGTGGAATTAGCTAAGGAAAATTTAAAACTCCAAGAGCAGGCTTTTTTACAAGGCTTAAGCACCAACGCTCAAGTCATTGATGCGAGGAACACGCTTTCTTCTATCATTGTGGAGCAAAAAAGCGTGGCTTATAAATACATTGTTTCATTAGCGAATTTAATGGCGTTAAGCGATCACATTGATTTATTTTATGAATTTGTTTATTAAAGGAAAAAATCATGTCAAACAGCATGTTGGATAAAAATAAAGCGATTCTTACAGGGGGTGGGGCTTTATTGTTAGGGCTAATCGTGCTTTTTTATTTGGCTTATCGCCCTAAGGCTGAAGTGTTACAAGGGTTTTTGGAAGCCAGGGAATACAGCGTGAGCTCTAAAGTCCCTGGCCGCATTGAAAAGGTGTTTGTTAAAAAAGGCGATCACATTAAAAAGGGCGATTTGGTTTTTAGCATTTCTAGCCCTGAATTAGAAGCCAAGCTCGCTCAAGCTGAAGCCGGGCATAAAGCCGCTAAAGCGCTTAGCGATGAAGTGAAAAGAGGCTCAAGAGATGAAACGATCAATTCTGCGAGGGATGTTTGGCAAGCGGCAAAATCCCAAGCGAATTTGGCTAAAGAGACTTATAAGCGCGTTCAAGATTTGTATGACAATGGCGTGGCGAGTTTGCAAAAGCGCGATGAAGCCTATGCGGCTTATGAAAGCACCAAATACAACGAGAGCGCGGCTTACCAAAAGTATAAAATGGCTTTAGGGGGGGCGAGTTCTGAAAGCAAGATTGCCGCTAAGGCTAAAGAGAGTGCGGCTCTAGGGCAAGTGAATGAAGTGGAGTCTTATTTAAAAGACGTCAAAGCCCTAGCCCCTATTGATGGGGAAGTGAGTAATGTGCTTTTAAGCGGTGGCGAGCTTAGCCCTAAGGGTTTTCCTGTGGTGCTCATGATAGATTTAAAGGATAGTTGGTTAAAAATCAGCGTGCCTGAAAAGTATTTGAACGAGTTTAAAGTGGGTAAGGAATTTGAAGGCTATATCCCAGCGTTGAAAAGAAGCGCGAAATTCAGGGTCAAATATTTGAGCGTGATGGGGGATTTTGCGACCTGGAAAGCGACGAATAATTCCAACACTTACGACATGAAAAGCTATGAAGTGGAGGCCATACCCTTAGAAGAGTTGGAAAACTTTAGGGTGGGGATGAGCGTGTTGGTTACCATTAAACCTTAAAAAGGATTGTTTTGTTCAGATTGATAAGCGCATGGGTTTTACAAGACAAGTTCTTGTTTATCGTGTGTTTTATATTGCCTTTTTGTTTAGGGGTTTTAGGCACGCAAATCTTTAAACAAGAAACCCCAAGACAGCTCCCTATCGTGGTGGTGGATTTGGATAAGACCTCTACAAGCCATCAAGTGGCGTTTGAATTGGGCGCAACGAGCGCGGTTGAAATCAAGTACCAAGTGGCTAGCCTTTTAGAAGCCAAACGCTTTTTAAATTCCGCTGAAGCGTATGGGGCGTTGGTTTTGCCTAGAGATTTAGAGAAAAAAATCAAAATGGGGCGAAAGGTGGATTTGCCCTTTTATTATAACGCTGAGTATGTTTTAGTGGGCAAAACGCTCAAAAACGCCTTTTTGCAAACCGCTTTGACCTTAGACACTAAAACCTTAGCCACCAAAGCTTTAGTGCGAGATTCCAATTTGATTTCCGCTAAAGCCCAAGCAATGCCTATTGTTTTGAAATTGCATGCCCTATACAATGAAGAAAACAATTACACGCAATACCTTTTAAGCGTGATGCTGCCTTGCATGTGGCTCATTTTTATTGCGATTGGCATGCTCAATTTCATTCAAAAAATCTCTAACATGCGAGAGCTTTTAATCAGTATTGTAGCGAATGCGTGCGTGTTTAGCTTTTGGGGGATGGGCATGGCGTTTTATTTTAATCTCATTGGCATGGAGGGGCATTATGCACACTTGTCATTGGTCTTTTTAGCGGTAGTCTTGATGACGCTCATTATGAGCGGGTTTGTGGTGTTGGTTTATGGCGTTTCAAAAAGCGCTATTGAAACCGCTGGTGCGATTGGGGTCTATACCGCTCCAAGCTTTGCGTTTGCTGGGGTGACTTACCCGCAAAACAACATGGAAATTTTTGGGAGTTTTTGGAGCCATTGCTTGCCTATTAGCCATTTTATGAAGTTCTTTTTACAAGAGGCTTATTATAAGACGGAATTTAGAGAGTCTTTAAATTCGTTAATGCCGCTTGTGTTCTTTTTAATCTTTTTAGCTTTAGGGCTTTTGATTTTTTATTTTTCTTTTAAAAAAGACAAGGCTAGCGCATGAATTTTTTTAAAATCCTTTTAATGGAATTAAGAGCCATTGTTTCTCATAAAGGCGTTTTATTAATCCTTATAGGCGCTCCTTTAATCTATGGCTTATTATACCCTTTGCCTTATTTAAGAGATATTGTAACGCAGCAAAAAATCGCCCTTGTAGATGAAGACAACTCCTTTCTTTCTAGGCAATTAGCCTTCATGGCGCAAAGCTCCAACGAGTTAGAAATCGCTTTTTTTAGCCCCTCTATGCTGGAAGCTAAAAAGCTTTTAAAAGAAGAAAAAATTTATGGGATCTTGCATATCCCTTCGCATTTTGAAGCCAATATTTATAAACAAGTGCCTGTAACGATAGATTTTTATGCGAACGCCAATTACTTTTTGATTTATGGCGCGTTAGCGAATGCGGTGGTGGGGAGCATCAACGCTTTAAATGATGAAATAAGGTTCAAACGCAACGCCCAAATAGAAGAAGCTGAATTAGGGACAGATGGGATTAAAATCAGGCCTATCGCTTTGTATAACCCTAGTGAGGGGTATTTGAATTACGCGCTCTCTAGCGTGTTTATTTTCATTTTGCACCAGGTGATGCTCATTGCAAGCAGCATGTTTACTAGCTCCAGGCGTTTGGAATTGGCCCTTTTAGACAAAAAGCAAATCGCTTTAAGGCTGTGTGCAAGACTCTTGGTGTTTATGGCAGCGTTTAGCGTTTTTGTTTTATGGTATTTTGGGGCGCTGTTTTCTTTTTATGGGATCGAACGGCATGGAAGCGCTTTAATGGTGTTTTTGAATAGCTTGATTTTCATGCTTGCAACCTTGAGTTTGGGGTCGTTTTTAGGCGCATGGATTAAAAATGAAGCCCACACCACTCAAATCGTTTTGATTTCTTCTTTGCCCTTGATCTTTATGATGGGTTTTGTGTGGCCTTTTGAATCCTTGCCCTCTTATTTACAGGTTTTTGTTCAAATAGTGCCTGCTTATCATGGGATCAGTTTGTTAGGGCGATTGAATCAAATGCATGCGGAATTTATAGATGTTTCTGTGCATTTTTATGCGCTTATTGCGATTTTTATCGTGAGTTTTATAGGGTGCGTATTCAAACTCAGCTCTTTAAAGAAAGCTTGTGAAAACGCTTAAAAACCTCATCACCTCCAAGCACCAGACTAAAGCATCTCGCTTTTTAGGCTATCTCATGCCCTTTAGCGATTTTGAAAAAACCCTCACGGCTTTGAAAAAAGAGCATTTTAAAGCCGCGCATTTTGTAACGGCGTTCCGCTATTCTTTAGAGGGCAAAATCACGGAGGGTTTTAGCGATGATGGCGAGCCTAAAGGGAGTTCAGGCATGCCTATGCTTAGCGTTTTAAGGCGAGAGGATTTAATCAATATAGGATTAGTGAGCGTGCGTTATTTTGGAGGCACGCTTTTAGGGGTGGGGGGCTTGATGAAGGCTTATGCCACTAGCGCGTTATTGTGCGTAGAAAACGCTCAAAAAGAAAACGCTTTGAAGGATTTTGTGGAGTTGGAAACTTTAAGCGCTCATTATTCTTACAAAGAATTAGACGCTCTTCAGCGTGAAATTAAGAAATTTAGCTTACAATTAAGCAAAAAGAATTTTTCAAACCAAAGCGTGGAAGTGGAAATCAGCGGCGAAAGAGAAAATTTGCAAGCGTTTTTACAGCAAAATAAGATAAATTAGGGAGAGTGGTATGGGATTTTTGAGTGGGTATTTTTTATGGGTTAAGGCTTTCCATGTGATAGCGGTCATTTCGTGGATGGCGGCGTTATTTTATTTACCGCGCCTTTTTGTCTATCATGCAGAAAATGCGCATAAAAAAGAGTTTGTAGGAGTGGTTAAAATCCAAGAAAAAAAGCTCTATTCCTTTATCGCTTCGCCGGCTATGGGTTTCACGCTTATTACAGGGATTTTAATGCTGTTGATAGAGCCAACGCTTTTTAAAAGTGGGGGTTGGTTGCATGCTAAATTGGCTTTAGTGGTTTTACTTTTAGCCTATCATTTTTATTGCAAAAAATGCATGCGCGAGTTGGAAAAAGACCCCACAAGAAGAAACGCAAGGTTTTATCGTGTGTTTAATGAGGCGCCCACGATTTTAATGATCCTCATTGTGATTTTAGTGGTTGTCAAGCCTTTTTAAAGACCAATCATGAAAAAAGAAAATCGCCTTAAGCAAGAAAAAATCATCAACATGTTTGATGATATAGCCAGCTCTTACGATCAAGCCAACCGCTTGATGAGTTTTGGTTTAGATGTTAAATGGCGCCAAAGGGCTTGCGAGCATGCGTTTTTGTTTTTGGAGAATAAAAAAGCGTTAAGGCTTGTGGATGTGGCATGCGGGACTGGGGATATGCTTGTGGCTTGGCAAAAAAGCGCTCTCAATTGCGGCATAGAGTTTAAGGAATGTTTGGGGATTGACCCCTCTAATAACATGCTTGAATTAGCCATTAAAAAATGCGAAGAGCTTGAAAACAAAGCTTCTTTCATCCAAGCTCAAGCCAAAGATTTAAAGGGCGTTGAAAATAACAGCGTGGATATCCTCTCCATTGCGTATGGCTTGCGTAATATCGTGGAAAGACAAGAGGCTTTAAAAGAGTTTTTTAGGGTGTTAAAGCCTAGGGGCGTTTTAGTGATTTTAGAATTTTTAAAAAAAGACAACCCCACATGGCTGGATAAAATCTCAGGGTTTTACACGAATAAGGTTTTGCCTTTAGTGGGAGGGGCTATCAGTAAGAATTATGGCGCTTATTCTTATTTACCGCAATCCATTGAGGGGTTTTTGAGTTTGGAGGGTTTGAAATTTGAATTGAAAAACGTAGGGTTTGAGATTTTAAGGACTGAAGATTCTATCGCTCAAATTTCAACGACCATGCTTGTTAAAAAAAGCTAAAGGAATGTCATGCAAGATGAATTATTTGAAACCGAAAAAATCCCCCCAAAAAACACTAAAAACGCCAAAAACGCCCTTAAAAAAAGCTTTGAAGAGCATGTTCATTCCCTAGAGCAAGCCATAGATCGCTTGAATGATCCTAACTTGTCCTTAAAAGACGGGATGGATTTGTATAAAACGGCCATGCAAGAGTTGGTTTTGGCTCAAAAGCTTTTAGAAAACGCTTATTTGGAGTATGAAAAACTCCAAACGCCAGACAAAAAGGCTTAAAGGATGCGAGTGTTTGCTTTGCAGTTAGAGTCTTTTAAAGAAACCCTCATGCAATCCTTATTCAACTCCATACCCGAGCGAAGCGTAATCGTGTTGCCTGAATACGTGATCAACCCCTTTTTCCACCATAACATGGGATTGGATGTGAATGAAATCAGCAATCAGTCCAAGCGAGCGGTTGAGTTTTTATCGCAAAAATGCGAAGAGTTAGACTTAATTGTCTCGGCCCCGGTGCTTTTAGAAGAACATTCTAAAATCTATAAAAAAATCGCCCTCATTTCTAAAGAAAGCGTGAAGTATTACACGCAACAACGCTTAATCCCCTATCCTCATTGGGATGAAGAAAGCTTTTTTGACAATGAAAAAAGCGCTTTTAAAGAATTGCTCGTGTTTGAAAGAGACGGCTTGAAATTCTCCCCTATGTTTGGCTTTGAAGCGCATTTTGATGAAATATGGGTTCAAGCTAAAAATCAGGGCGTGGATGTGGTGCTTTTAAGCAGCGTGGCCACTTTTGAATCCAATGAAAGGTGGCGGCTTTTGTGCCAGATGCGCGCTTTTTGCGCTTCTTGCGTGGTGGTTAGGGCTAATAGGATCGGAGCGTATCGCCAAATCCTTGTAGAAGAAGATCAAAAAAACGAATTTTTGTGGAAATTTTATGGGGATAGTTTTGTGGCCTTGCCTAATGGCGCTATTGAAGATTCTTTAGAGGGTAAAATGGGGGCTTTGAACGCTCAAATAGATAAAAACGATATAGACGAATGGGCTAAATTGTGGCATTTTAGAACGATTAAAGAGGGTTGAATGATTGATAGAAAACTTTTATTGCAAGATTTTGACAAGATGGCTCTTTCTTTAAAAAAGCGTAACGATGCGATGGGTGATGAGTTGGAGCGTTTGCGCGAAGTCATCACGCATTATAAAAAACAGCTCATTGAATTAGAAAGCTTGCAGGCCTTTCAAAACAAGGTTTCTAAAGAATTTGGTATTAAAATGGCTCAAAAAATGGATACAAGCGATCTCAAAAAAGAGCTAGAAAACAATAAAATCAAATTGAATGAGCTTTCCAAAAGCGTGGGCGAAGCAGAACAAGAAATGGATTTAAAGCTTTCCATAATCCCTAATTTAGTGGATGAAAAAACCCCTTTAGGTGCGAATGAAGAAGACAACATAGAAATTAAAAAAATCTTAACCCCCAGGGTTTTCACTTTCAAACCCAAAGAGCATTTTGAACTCGCTCAACAAAACGGTTGGATTGATTTTGAAAGCGGCGTGAAACTCGCTAAAAGCCGTTTTTCGGTCATTAGGGGTTTTGGGGCTAAAATTTATCGCGCGCTCATTCATTTAATGTTAGATTTTAATGAAAAAAATGGCTTTGAAATCGTCTACACGCCGGCGTTAGTGAATGAAAAAATGCTTTTTGGGACTGGGCAATTACCCAAATTCAAAGAAGATGTTTTCAAAATAGAAAATGAAAATTTGTATTTAATCCCCACCGCTGAAGTAACGCTCACTAATCTATACAACGACACCATTATTAGCGTTGAAAACCTCCCCATTAAAATGACCGCGCACACGCCTTGTTTTAGGAGCGAAGCAGGGAGTGCGGGCAAGGACACAAGGGGGATGATAAGACAGCACCAATTTGATAAAGTAGAGCTTGTGGCTATCACGCACCCTAAAGAAAGCGATGTCATGCAAGAGCATATGCTAGAGAGCGCGAGCGAAATTTTAAGGGCTTTGGAATTACCGCACCGGTTCGTGCAATTGTGCAGTGGGGATTTAGGCTTTAGCGCGAGCAACACGATAGACATTGAAGTGTGGTTGCCCGGGCAAAATTGCTACAGAGAAATCAGCTCCGTGTCTAACACGAGGGATTTTCAAGCTAGGCGCGCTAAAATCCGCTTCAAAGAAAATCAAAAAAACCAATTAGCGCACACCTTAAACGGCTCTTCTTTAGCGGTAGGCAGGACGATGGTCGCTTTAATGGAAAACCACCAGCAAGCGGATGGGAGCATTCACATTCCTAAGGCGTTAGAAAAATACCTTTAAGGCTAGTTTGTGCTGAATGAAGAGCAAAATTCATTAGAAGAAAAAGGGGGCGAAAACAAAAACGAAAAAGAAACCCCCCTAAAGGGCATTCATTCTAAAATCCCCTCTTTGAAGCAGGCTTTAGAGCAGACGCTCAATAAAATCAAAAGCTCTAAAGAGTTTTTCAAACAGCTTTCACGCAATAAAAAAAAGCTTTATATCGCGCTTGGAATATTGCTTTCACTCATCGCGCTCATTGTAATTTTGGGCTTGTTACTAGGGCATAAAAAAGAAAACAAACAAACTTCTTTACAAACTAATACCGCCACCACCAATAACGAAACGCCTAATAACACCAACAACGCTAACAACGCGCAAGCCGAGGGGCAAATAGAGAATTTAGACTTACCCGATCTAATCGGCAAGGACTCCCTCAAACGAAGCGATGAGAATCAAGTGGATGCGATGATGAAAAAAGCGAGCCTTTTGTATGAGCAAGGGCAAAAAGATGAAGCTTTGCATTTGTTTGACAAGGCCGCTTCTTTTTCGCAAGGGATTGCGAGCCATAATTTAGGGGTGATTAAGTTTAAGGAAAAGGATTTTAATGGGGCGTTGGATTTGTTTGATTCTAGCATCGCTTCTAAAGAAAACGCGAGCGTGAGCGCGATTGATGCGTTAGTGAGCGCTTATCATTTGCAAGATGAGGATTTATATTATCATTATCTAAAAATTGCGAGAGACACTTTGTATAAAGACTATAAAAAATCTTTTTATTCCTACGCTTACGCGCTCAAATCCTATTACGCCGGGGAGTATTTTGAAGCCCTTTCGCCTTTAATGCACCCTAATTCCAACGCTTTTTTAAAGCCTAACGCGCGCTTAGCGTCTAAATTGTTTTTGATGTTTAAAGATGAAACGAACGCTTACAAGCAATTACAAAAAAGCGCGAACGCCCAAGATGAGCTTGCTTTAGGGCTTTTGCAGGCGCGTTTGGGCCATTACAAGCAGGCTTTGGAGCATTTGCAGCATTATTTGCACAACTACCCTAGAGATTTAAACGCTTTGATGGCTTTGGAATTAGTGAGTTTGAAAAAAGGCGACATCCTTAAAGCGAGCGAAGCCTTAAAATTAGCCAGCCACACCAAAGAAGACACGCTATTAGCCAACTCTTTTTACCCCATCAAGCCCACGATAAACCCTGTTTTTTTGGATAAAGAAAGGGCCAAAGAGCGTTTTTGGAACACGCAATATTTTGAAGGTAAAAGGGATTTTATCTACCGCTTGCTGTTTTATTACGCTCCTTTTAAGGTTTTAGACTCTAAAGAAACCTTAGGCGTGATTGAAGAGGGGCTGTTTCTTTTGGATTCTGAAGCGCAAAAGGATTTAGAGGGGGCAAGCCTTGCTTTTAAAAGGGGGCGTTTGATGGCGATAGCGGATAAAAACGCGCTCAAAGGGCTGAAAGCGTTAGAAAACAAGCAGTTAAAAAAAGCCCTTTCTTTTTTTGATTTGTCTTTAAAAAATAGCCCCAATAACGCGCTCCTCCATTATAATACGGGCTTGATTTATGCGCAATTAGAAAATTACCACAAAGCTTATTTCCATTTTTTAAGGGCTTTCCATTTGAATTCTGCGGATTATTTGAGCGCGGTTTTTGCGATTTTAGCCTCGCATTTCACCCACGAAGACACCACGGAGTTTTTAAGAGAAATCACAGAGAATTTTTATAGTCAGGATTTTTCTAGTCCCACGCAAAAAGCTTTACTCTCTTCGCTCATCGCTTATTTGAATTACCGCACCAATTGGGATATGGACTGGCTTAAAAACGCCCCTAAAAAACTCCCTTTTTATTACGCGCTAGAAGCGGTGTTCGCTAAAGAGAGCAAGGATAAAAAATTGATGGTGCAATCTTTTGGGCATTTAAAAAAAATGCTCCCTAAAGATCTCATCTCTAATATTTTTTATGAAATCGTTTCGTATTACGATGCGAGCATCCGGCACACTTTAAGCATTTACACCCTTTTAGATTCGCATAAAATCAGTTGGGATCAAACCATGCAAGGGCCCATTTTGGGGCGTCATTTCTACACCTACATGGGATTTATGGTCAATGATTTGGATCATCAAGAAAGATTATTAGAGCAAAAAATCGCCAGTTTAGAAGAAGGCGAAGCCCCTGACGATTGGTTAGAAAATTTAGCGCTAGTGAGTTTGTTTCAAGGCCAGTATGAAAAAGCGGGCGCGTTGTATCAAAACTTAATTAGCGATCTTAAGGACAATGAGACGCGTTTAAAAATCCTAGCGGGTTTGACTTATATCGCACAGAATAATTACAATAACGCCGCTTTATGGCTAGAGCTTGGGAAATTAGACGATCCGAATAATGAAAATATCCGTTACGCTTTAGGGTTGTTGTATCAAAGAAAAGGGGACTTGAAATCAGCGTTAAACCATTTTTTAGCCATTAAAACCTCTGATTTTTCGTCGCCTTATTTTGATTTTGAAATTGATGCCAACCTTTTGAAAGAGCGTTTGAGTCAAGAAAAAAAGGGCGAGTTTTTAGAATGATGGATTTTGAAAAAAGCATTTTAGGCAATTTGAACGGAGCGCAAAAAATCGCCGCAAGCCACATTCAAGGGCCATTGCTCATTTTAGCGGGAGCTGGGAGCGGTAAGACTAAGACTTTAACGAGCCGTTTAGCGTATTTGATTGGCGTTTGTGGCGTGCCTAGCGAGAACACTTTAACGCTCACTTTCACCAATAAAGCGAGTAAAGAAATGCAAGAAAGGGCTTTGAAATTATTGAACAATCAAGCGTTTATCCCCCCCTTGCTTTGCACTTTCCATCGTTTTGGTTTGCTGTTTTTAAGGCAACACATGAATCTTTTAAAAAGGGCGTGCGATTTTTCGGTGTTAGATAGCGATGAAGTCAAAACGCTGTGCAAGCAGCTCAAAATTTCAAACTTTAGAGCCAATATTTCTCAAATCAAAAACGGCATGATGGATTTGAGCATGCAAGATAGCGAATGCTATAAAGCGTATGAGCTTTATCAAAACGCGCTCAAAAAAGACAATTTAGTGGATTTTGACGATTTGCTTTGTTTAAGCCTTAAGATTTTACAAGATAATGAAAAACTCGCCAAAGAGACCAGCGAACGCTACCATTACATCATGGTAGATGAATACCAAGACACGAACGCCTTGCAATTAGAATTTTTAAAACAATTGAGTTGCACGCACCATAATTTGTGCGTGGTGGGCGATGACGATCAGAGCATTTATGGGTTTAGGGGGGCTGATATTTCTAACATTTTAAATTTTTCCAAGCATTTTAAAGGGGCTAAAATAGTGAAATTAGAGACCAACTACCGCTCCAGCGCTGAAATCTTAGCGTGCGCCAATTCCCTCATCAGCCATAACCAACACCGCCACATTAAAACGCTTCAAAGTTTCAAAGGCTCGCATAAAAGCGTGGTTTGTAAGGAATACCCCACGCAAAAAGAAGAGAGCCTGGATGTGGCTTATCAAATCAAAGCCTTTTTAAAGAAGGGCGAGAATTTAGAAAATATCGCTATTTTGTACCGCTTAAACGGGCTTAGTCGCAGCATTGAAGAGAGCTTGAACGCTTTGAATATCCCTTATAGGCTCATTGGGGCGGTGAGTTTCTATGAAAGAGCTGAGGTTAAAGACGCTTTGGCACTCATGCATGTAGTGGCTAAAAAAGACGATCGCTTTTTTATTAAGCGCGTTTTAAACAAACCTCCAAGAGGCCTTGGCAAGATCACTCAAGAATGGATTTTTTCTCTTTTAGATGATGGGGGTTTGAATTTAGAAGAGGCGCTAAAACTTGGGGCGTTTAAAGACAAACTCAACCCTAAAAACGAATACGCTTTAAAGAAATTCACCGCTATGATAGGGCGTTTGAGGGAGGCTTTTGAAATTTCAGTAGAGAAGTTTTGCGCTCAGTTTTTAGAAGAGACCAACCTTTTAAAAAGCTATGAAAAAGAAGACAATTACGAAGAAAGAGAGGGCTTTGTTAAAGAGCTTTTAAGTTTAGTGAAAGAGCATTTTAAAACTAACCCCACGCATTCTTTATTGGATTTTTTGAATGAAAGCGTGTTAGATGTCCATAATACAGAAAACGTGCAAAAAGTGAGCTGCATGAGCGTGCATATGAGTAAGGGATTAGAGTTTAAGCATGTGTTTGTGATCGGGTTAGAAGAAGGGTTTTTCCCGCATAGGGGGTTCAATCAAGAAAGCGATTTAGAAGAAGAAAGACGCTTGGCTTACGTAGCGATCACTAGGGCTAAAGAAGGATTGCAACTTTCTTATGTCAAAGAGCGTTCGTATTTTGGGAGGAAAATTTCTTGCTCGCCCTCTGTGTTTTTAGAAGAAGCCAAGCTGCTCCAACAAGAAAAACCCCCTAAACAAAATCACCAAAAAAACACGCCCATTAAAGTGGGGGATTTGGTCAAACATAAGATTTTTGGCACCGGTAGGGTTTTAGGCGTAGAAAAAGGCTTGAGCGGTTTGTGCTTGAAAATCAATTGCGGAGGGAATGTCTATGATAAAATCTCAGAAAAATTTGTAGAAAAAGTGGATAACGGGTTTTGAAAATTTTAATCCTTTTTTTTATCTGTTTAAACGCGCTATTCGCCCTGGATTCAAACGCGCTTAAAGCAGAAATTAAAGAAGCTTACCTTAAAGAATACAAAGACTTAAAATTAGAAATTGAAACCATTAACTTAGAAATCCCGGAGCGTTTTTCTCACGCTCCCATTTTAAGCTATGAATTAAACGCTTCTAACAAGCTTAAAAAAGATGGGGTCGTGTTTTTAAAATTGGAAAATGAGCCTAATTTACGCCTACCGGTGCGTTATAGCGTGATAGGCAGCATGCAGGCTTTTAAAAGCATAGGAGCGATTAAAAAAGACGAGAACATCACCGCTAACAACACTCAAAAAGAGCGCGTTTTGTTTGGTGCGCTTTCTAACCCCTTATTAGAGGGCGCGATCGATAAAGTGAGCGCGAAACATTTTATCCCCCCTGACACGCTTTTAAGCGCAGACAAAACCCAAGCTTTAATCATCGTGCGTAAAAACGACATCATCACCGGGGTATATGAAGAGGGGCAAATCAGCATAGAAATAAGCCTAAAAGCCCTAGAAAATGGCACGCTCCATCAAGTCATTCAAGCGAAAAATTTAGAAAGCAATAAAATCTTAAAAGCGAAAGTGTTGAGCAGCTCTAAAGCGCAAATCTTATAAAGGATATTCATGAAATTAGTTTTAGGCATCAGCGGGGCGAGCGGGATACCCCTAGCCTTGCGGTTTTTAGAGAAATTACCCAAAGAAATTGAAGTTTTTGTCGTGGCGTCTAAAAACGCACATGTCGTGGCGTTAGAAGAATCGAATATCAACCTTAAAAACGCCATGAAAGATTTACGGCCTGGCGCGACTTTTTTTAACGAGCAAGACATTCATGCGAGCATCGCCTCAGGGAGTTATGGCATCCATAAAATGGCGATCATTCCGGCGAGCATGGACATGGTGGCTAAAATTGCGCATGGCTTTGGGGGGGATTTGATCTCTAGGAGTGCCTCTGTGATGCTTAAAGAAAAGCGCCCCTTACTCATTGTCCCTAGAGAAATGCCTTTAAGCGCTATCATGTTGGAAAATTTGCTCAAACTCGCCCATTCTAATGCGATCATCGCGCCGCCGGTGATGACTTATTACACCCAGAGCAAGACTTTAGAAGCGATGCAAGATTTTTTAGTGGGGAAGTGGTTTGACAGCTTGGGGATAGAAAATGACTTATACCCACGATGGGGAATGAACTGATGCAAAAAATCGGCATTTACCCAGGCACTTTTGATCCGGTCACTAACGGGCATATAGACATTATCCATCGATCCAGCGAATTGTTTGAAAAGCTCATTGTCGCTGTGGCGCACTCAAGCGCTAAAAACCCCATGTTTAGTTTAGATGAGCGCTTAAAAATGATGCAACTCGCCACTAAAAGTTTTACAAATGTAGAATGCGTGGCGTTTGAAGGGCTGTTAGCCAACCTGGCTAAAGAGTATCATTGTAAGGTGTTAGTTAGGGGCTTAAGGGTGGTGAGCGATTTTGAATACGAATTGCAAATGGGCTATGCGAACAAATCCTTAAACCACGAATTAGAAACCTTGTATTTCATGCCCACTTTGCAAAACGCTTTCATAAGCTCTTCTATCGTGCGATCCATTATCGCGCATAAGGGCGATGCGAGCCATTTAGTGCCTAAAGAAATTTATCCTTTGATTTCAAAGGCTTAAAATGTATGTGGTGTTAGAAGGCGTTGATGGCGCGGGCAAAAGCACTCAAGTAGAATTATTAAAAACCAGGTTTAAAAACGCCCTTTTTACCAAAGAGCCAGGGGGGACAAGAATGGGCGAGAGTTTAAGGCGTATCGCTTTAAATGAAAATATTAGCGAATTGGCTAGAGCGTTTTTGTTTTTAAGCGATAGGGCTGAGCATACAGAAAGCGTGATAAAACCGGCATTGAAAGAAAAAAGACTCATCATTAGCGACAGGAGTTTAATCTCTGGCATGGCTTATAGCGAGTTTTCAAGCTTGGAATTAAACCTGCTTGCCACTCAAAGCATCTTGCCTACAAAAATCGTTCTTTTAGTGATAGATGAAGAGGGCTTAAAACAGCGCTTAAGCCTTAAAAGTTTAGACAAAATAGAAAACCAAGGCACAGAGAAATTACTCACCATCCAGCAAAAGCTCAAAACTCACGCTTATGCGTTACAAGAAAAATTCGGGTGCGAAGTTTTGGAACTAAACGCCAAAGAAAGCGTTAAAAACTTGCACGAGAAAATCGCCGCTTTTATAAAATGCGTTGTTTAACCTGTTTGAAGCTTTCTTTCAAACCCCTTTGCAAAAATTGCTTGAACGATTTGCCCTTAAGCTTAAAAGTAAGGGTTTTAGAGGGCGTGAGCGTGTATAGTTTTTACGCTTATAGCGAAATAGAAGAGCTCATTAAAAGCAAATACGCGCTGATTGGATCTCGCATTTTGCCCTTGCTTTCTCAAAAAGCCGGAACGGAATTTGTGAAAATCCTGCAAGAACAAGGCTTGAATATTCCCCTTTATGGCATCGCCATTGATGATAAAATCAAATCCTTTTACTCGCATTCAGCCGCGCTTTTAAAAGGCTTTTGTCAAGGCAATTTAAAACCCACTTACGGGCGTTTAAGGGCTAATAATGCTGTTTCGTATGCCGGGAAAAGCTTAGAATTTCGCACTAACAACCCACGGGATTTCACTTTCAAAGGCGATGAGAATTTAGATTATTTTTTATTAGATGACATTATCACCACCGGCACCACCCTAAAAGAAGCCCTAAAATACCTTAAAGCTTTAAACATTAAAGCGCACTTTGCGATCGCGCTTTGCAGCGCGGATGAATGAGTTATAATTTTATTTTTTAAAAGGATAAAACCATGCAAGCTTTTCGGTTAGAAGATGATGTTGATGACTATGTCAAAAAAGAATTGACCAATTTAGGGCTTATGAAAAATACGGATTTTAATGTTAAAAGCCAAATGAGTCCTAGCCTTAAAAACGCCCTTTTGAATGCGAGTAAAACCAAAGATAAAACTTCTTATGGCGAGCCAGATTTTAGCTTAGAAAGATACACGCACCCTAAAAATAAAGAGAGCGTTATCCCTGTAATCATAGAAAACAAACTCTACGCTAAAAATTTAAAAAAGCTCAAAAACAGCGCGTTGCAAAACGATGACAATTCCATTTCAAAATACGCCGTGAATGGGGCTTTACACTACGCTCAAAACATCTTAAGAGACAAAGAAAAATATAAAGAATGTATCGCCATAGGCATCGCCGGCGATGATGAAGAAAACCTTTTGATAGAAGTGTATTATGTTTTTGCAAGCGGGATCAATTCGCACAAGCTCACTAACGCTAAAAACCTGCATTTTTTAGAAAATCAAGAATCGTTTAACGCTTTTTATAAAGAATGCACGCTCACTGAAGAAGAAAAACACCTCATCTTAATCAAAACCAAAGCCGAGTTGAACGAAACCGCTAAAAAACTCAACCGCCTTATGCATAACCACAACATCACAGCGCCTCAGTGCGTGCTATACGTGAGCGGCATGCTTTTATCCATGCAAGAAATTAAGGGCAAAAAAGGGGGCTTAAAACCAAGCGATTTAAAAGGCGAAGTAACCGACACTAGCCGTGATGGCGTTTTAGTGTTTAACCAAATCAGCGAATTTTTAAAAACCAAAAACTTGAGCGAAGAAAAACGAGATCTGATGCTCGCTAGTTTTAAAGAAATCAGTAAAGACCCGCAGCGCGATAAAGAAACGAGCCTGGATAAAGCCATCAGCATGCTTTTAGAAAAAGATTCAAGCATCACTAAGCAAATTTTTACCTTTCTTTATGAGTTTGTCCATAAGCCCATTAATGAAAGCGACAATACCGGTCATTTAGACATCATGGGCGAACTTTATAGCGAATTTTTAAAATACGCTTTAGGGGATGGTAAGGAATTGGGCATTGTTTTAACCCCGCCTTATGTAACTAAAATGATGAGCGAACTTTTAGGGGTTAATGCGAAGTCTTTTGTGATGGATTTGGCCGCAGGGAGCGCGGGCTTTTTAATTTCTTCTATGGTGCTAATGATTGAAGACATTGAAAAAACCTATGGTAAAAACACCACTAAAGCGAACGAAAAAATCAAAAACGCAAAAACCACGCAACTTTTAGGCGTGGAGCTTAACGCTGAAATGTTTTCGCTAGCCACCACTAACATGATTTTAAGAGGCGATGGATCAAGCCTAATCATCAAAGGCAACACTTTTGAAACCAGTAAAAAGATTTATGAAGATTTTAAACCCAATATCCTTTTATTGAACCCTCCTTTTAGCTACGAAGAAAACGGCATGCCTTTTATCAAGTTTGGGTTAGAGTATATGCAAAAAGGCGGCTTAGGAGCGATCATTATCCAAGATAGCGCAGGGAGTGGGCAAGCTTTAAAATCCAATGTTGAAATTTTAAAAAAACATTCGCTTTTAGCGAGTATTAAAATGCCCACCGATTTATTCATGCCTCAAGCCTGGGCGCAAACCAGCGTTTATATTTTTAAAGCCCATGAGCCGCACGATTATGAAAAGCCCGTTAAATTCATAGACTTTAGAAACGACGGCTTCAAGCGCACCAAAAGAGGCTTAAATGAAACCTCTAACCCCACCAAACGCTACGAAGAAATCATTAAAATTTACAAAGCCGGCTTAAACGCTAAGGTTTCTAAAGAGCTGTGGGGCGATTTAAAAACAATCTATATTGAAGATTTTATCGCTAAGCCGCACGAAAACAAACATGCTAAAGACTTTAATTTTGAAGCGCACCAAAAGAATGTAATTTTTAAGCTAAATCTAATCTACAAAACGATTACTCTGTTATTATACCAAAAATCTACAAAACTAATCTTAAAGAATGCTTTATTTTCAATTAAAGCTCACATTCTTTTTTCTATTTTTCCTTTATCCTTTCTTTTTTTTGAAAACACTAATAACTACATGTCTAATATTACTTATTAAAAAAACTTCTTTCCCTTTATTACAATATAATTATATGGAAAATTTTTTCCGCTTTCTGTTTAATTATCGTATTCATGGGAGCTCAAAAGCTTAAAATAATCTTAAATTTTTAGGCTATTAACGGCATTTTACTTCGTTATTGTTGCGAAAAAAGTCTCATTCTTAACCCTACAAGATGATTTTTATGGATTAAAAATAATTAAGGGAGAAAGAGATGAGTGATTGTAAAATGAGTAGGGTTAGTAGAGAATTGTTTAATAATATTAAGTCATTTTTACACCATAAGCTTAAAACAATGATACGCATTCAAAGCGTGAATGATTTACAATTGGTCTTAAAATGGCAGGATAGAGTTTTAGAGTGCCAAAGTCTTATCGCATTGAAAGAACTCAATCGCAAGCTTTATAATCAAGGTATTAGGCATACGATTATGATGCAAGGCTTGTTTTTGTTCTTTGAATATTTTGATAATAGGATTAAGCTCAAATCCTTGCACAATCTAGCAGAAGAACAAGTTATAGACTTCTTATTTGGATTAGCCAAAAACAGGAAGCCAAGCTCTATGGCTAAATATGTGATGTATTTAAGACAATTCTTTGATTATTTAGACAGAAAAAGAAACTATAGCTTTGATTTTGAACTTAAAAATCTATCGTTTGCCAAGAAAGAAATGCATTTGCCTAAACATTTGAATAAAAATGATTTTAAGGCTTTTATTCAAGCTCTTCTAAAATACCGTCCCAAAACCAGTTTTGAAAAACGCAATCAGTGTATTTTACTGCTTATTGCATTAGGGGGGTTAAGGAAGTTTGAAGCCTTAGATTTGGAGCTAAAAAACATTGCTTTAGAAAATAACCACTACCGCCTTTTAATCAAAGGCAAAAACAACAAAGAGAGATACGCTTATATTGAAAAAGAGTTTTTGCAAGTTCCTTTGAATGCGTGGCTAAGCGATACTAAACGATTAAAGAGTTTTAAGGGGCGTTTTGTGTTTAAAAAAGCAAAAACAACACCACGCAAAAAACTTGCTCTTTAAAGAGCTTTATCGCTAAAATTTTTAAGCTCTCTAATATTGATGTAAAATCTTATGGATTAGGTTTGCATCTTTTTAGGCATAGTTTTGCCACTTTTATTTATGATGAAACACAGGATTTGGTTTTAACTTCAAGAGCGTTGGGACATAGTTCTTTGCTTTCTACTAAAATCTATATCCATACCACTCAAGAACACAATAAAAAAGTGGCTCTTGTGTTAAAAGGATTGTTAAAAAATGAAAAAAGCGAGTAAGCTTTTAAGAAATCTTGATTTATTTTGATTTTTGAGTTATAATGTATCTACATTCAATGGGCTAACCGAAGCCCACCTTTTCACAAACCACTTAAATTTTCCAAGTCTTTATTCCCAATGCTTTTAATTAAATCATCTAAAAACAAGACGATTTTACTTGGTTCTACACTTATATTCATAGGCATTTTTGCCCTATCATTGTCTTTTAACCCAGTGAAATAAGTCGTAATGCGTGGGCGGTTGTTTGGTTTGGTTTTGAGTAAGTTTTCCCAATGATACGCGCGATTTCTAATCGTCCATAGCAAGTTTAAAGCAATATGAACCTTTGAGGCACTAGATAATGGATTTTTTTTATTGTTGATAAATAATGCATTTTTATTATTGGGGTAATAGGATTTGAAATTGATGCGCTTTAAATCTAATATTACCCCCTCTAATTTATAACAAAAAATAAGCTTAATCACTGCCCCTAAAGACATTTTAGATAAAATCAAAGAATGCGTGATTTCTTTTTTCTTTTCTTTTTGCTCGTTAATTAAATTTGTTAAAGAATTTTCACTAAATACCCAATCACTCCCTTTGATTTGGGTTAAACAATAATCTAAAGCGTTGCGTAAATAAATTTCTAAGCTAGAGATTTTAGGCGTGATGAAAGAAATGAGTTTCAAATTTTCTTTGTATTGCTCTAGGCTATCGTAAGTATCTAATCTTTCTCTAGATAAAATGAGTGCAATATCATTTTTGAAATGTTGTAAATCTTGCATGATTTCTCTTAAGGTTTTTTGAAAAATTATCACTAAAAATAATTTTCAAAAATTGCCCTAAAATGGCCTTTATCATTTGCTAGCTCTATGAGACTTGGGAAGTTCAATCGTCTCCACACCTACTCTAACACCAGGATGTCCTGGCATGTCTCTCATGTTAGCCGTAGTGCTGTTTATCGTAGATTTTGCGTCTTTATAAGCTTCTAGCGTTCTGCCAAACGCTGAACGACCCGCACTCTTAAGACTTCCAGCTATGGCTCCAGCTCCAGCACTAGCCATTTGCACACCTTGATATATGAAGCTTTTAGCATCCGTTAGACCACCTTGTGTGCCAAAGATAGCGTTAATCATTTCGGGGATTTTTTGAATGAAAGTCAGTGAAATTCCTATTACTACAATAATGCCAAATTTAACCACTATTTCATTGCTCCCTCCCACTTTGATTGCGTATTGTAATGCAAAAGAGTTGAATAACACTAATAGCAACAATAAAGGCATGTAAAAAGTCAATGAAATAATCTTTTTCACATAAGACACTAAAAAACCTCTAGTCTGCTGAAAAAACCCTAGCGGTAGCATGAAAATAACCAAAGACAAGTAAATAATTTTTTCTAAATAAGTCATAAAAACATAACAGAAAACTTTGAATAACAAAAACAATTCTAATCCTAAAATAACCAATAACAAAACAGCTGCAATAAGAGTTTTTGGCGATAGTCCATTATTAATTGTGAAGTCTTCATATAATTTATTCAAACTCGTCAAAATTTGTCTGACATGGAATGAAATATTAGCGTTAGTGATGCTGTGGTGCGTGTCTATATTCTTGTGTTCTCTTGCACTATTTGTTTGATATTCCTTAATTACATTAGAAATCCCAGCATTTAGCAAGTTAGCAGGCGTGTCAAAAATTTCTGTTACATGATTTTGAAAGGCAAAACTAGAGCGACCATTACCGCTACTAGAACCATCAGATTTAAAAGCGTAATGATACAAAGAAAGATATCCAACAAATACAAAAAGCATCAAAAAGGTTTTGATTTCAAATAAATCATTGTTTTGATAGTGCTTGAAGGAGTATAAAAGGATCAAAAGCACTCCTAAGACCATACCAAAAGGTTGGACAACATTGGCTAAAGGCTCGCCAATTCCCTTCAAGATCTTGTTAGAAAACGAAATGAAAAACCCAAGAATCTCGCTGTAAAGCCCATCTGCTTGCACAACTAAAGAATCTTGCTTATTGTAAAATAAGTAAGCACCCGTTCCTATGACAGCTAAAGCACCAAGCACTAAAGGATTAGAAAGAAACGGCAAGGCAAGTAGTGGAGCGGCCATGTTATTTAATCTCCAACATTCTTCTATTTCTTTCACCAGCAGCTATTCTCATAGCAGCCGAGCAATCCACTTTATCACCTCCTTTTTCAAAGCATTCGCTATCCTTTTTCAAAGCTTCTTCTATATGGTTTTTATAATATTCTTCCCTTTCTTTCACTTGTGATAGATAATGAGCATGTTTTAAATCTTCTATTCTGTATTTTATAACATCCCAAAAAACCACCACTAAAATCCCTAAAATCCCTAATAAAATCCATGAATTTAATCTGCTTTTAAACATAAAAAATCCTTTTTAAAATATTTGACTAATTTTAACACAATAACCCTTATTTCAATACGGATTAAACGACTGGATATTATCAGAGCTTGGAGCTTCATTATTACTATTTGAATTCACGCCACTTGCCTTTCCTACACTACCATTAGGGAAACCATAAGCGTCCAATTTAGCCCTATAGACTTTTTCTATTTCTTGTTGTTTTTGTTTAAGATTTTCTTGATGCTCTTTGTTATCTTTTAGAGCGTCAGTAGGAATAATATCTTCAAAATAGCCCATTTGTTGCTTGAATGCATAGCTTTGCATTTGTGCCATCAAACCCAGTGTCTTATTCATGAAGCTTAAATTTTGAGCGATTTCTAAAGCAGTTTCTACGCTTAATTGCTGGAATCGGTGTTTGTAGTCATTGAACACTTTAGCGGCTGCTTCACCTTTTTTACCAGCAATATCCCTACTATAATCTAAATTGAGCTCATCAAATTGTGCTTTTAAGCGATTAACATTGAGCATGTTAGGGATGCATTCGCTTTTGCCATTTCTGTTTTCTTTTTTGCAATAACCTTTTTTAACATTCTCATCGTTAAACCCAAAAGTTTTAACACCCAACTCATTATCCATTTGACTAAACGCTCTATCTTGGGAAGCTACAGCAAGCTGTTTGACTTTAGCATACACATTTGAAGCGATTTGTCTTTTTAATTCTTCTTTTTCAGCTCTAAGTTTTTCATAGGCCGTATAGTCGTTATTGAGTAGAGCTAAAGTCATTTGGCTGTCTAATAATTGGATTTTTTTAGCCGCTTCTAAATTGCCTTTTTGAATGCAAATGTATTCTAATAAGGCTCTGCCTCTAAGTCCAGCTCCTAAATCGTTCGCCGTGCTGATTTGAGTGTTGCCTATGGCGTTAGCAAAATCCTTTAGAGCCTTTGTGTTAGCGCTTTCTTTCCCCTTGCTCGTGAAAAATTGGTGTAAGTTTTTCTCTGTAGGACTTGCGTCCTGACTGACATCCCAATTGAGTTCAGGGCATTTTTCAGAGATGCGTTTGGCTGCAATTTGATTGCGTATATCATAGTTTTGTGCATTTTCTTTGATCCTTTCAGCGTTGTCTTGAACTTGTTTGGCAAAACTTTGGGTTTTTTCTACATACTGCATGGGATTGGGGACGCTTAAAATACTGCCTGTTAGAAATTGATTGGTTTTGTTCAAAACATCATTCACTTTGTTGATGGAATTAAGAGTCTGATTAGCCCTATCTAATGTGTCTTGAGCGAGCTTGATCCTTTCAGTGATAGTGGCTAAATGTTTAGCCCACTTGCTTTCATCCCATGCTCTTTTAGCACCATTCCAAGCGTTCTGCGTAGGATTATCTACAATCATAGCCACAGCGTTTAAGTGGTTTAAAGCAACCGCCAATAACAAAATAAAGGATTTTTTTAAAAAAGTCTTTAACGCTTTCATGCCTTATCCTTGAAAAGGTCTATAAATCAGTCTTTGAGCGCAAGAAATTTTATTATCACGCCAATGATACCAATTCTTACCAATTTTTGTGCTTTCACTCCAAATGCTGTATTGAGAGCAAAAGCCTTCATTCTGATTGAGGTAGTAATTGGACCAATCAATATAGCCTTGCGATTGTTTAAGATCATTATCCTTGTAATAGCCTTGATGGATTTCTACATACTTCAAATAATCATTACTCAAATGCAATTCGTTTTTCAAAACGCTTTGAGTCCTGTTGATGGTGGTTTGAGTGGTGATAAGATTGTAGGTTGTGGGGCTTTCATTATCTTGGGCTGGGCGCAAATAAGGTTGAGTGGTTTGAGTGGTAGTGGTTTTGTAAGTGGCGCTCCAATCAGTGATACTAGGATCAGTATGGAAATATTGCGGTTGGCAACGATTGACTCCATAAGGTTTTTGGCATTGTTCTCTCTCACCATAATTTTTCCTTTCTATCCTAAAATAATGGCTTGTAGTAATATCGCTTAAGACTTTAGAGCTGGACACACCCATCACATAAGGGCTAACAACCGCACCGCTTTTAATCCCTGCTTCAAAATTACAAGGCGTAACTTCTACCCATTCGCCATTAAGCTTGTTATAGCTTTTTAGCATTGTAGGTCTTTTGGCTTCTAATTTAGCGTCATTGTATTCCCATTGACCGCATGCAAATTCTTGATATTGCGAGCTTAATTGGGTGGCAATCCCACGATTTAAAATCTCTTGCTTGTTAGGATTGCTGGGATCATTGTAATATTGATCTACTATGGGCGTTAAGGTTTGGGTTTTATCGTTTTTTTCATACCTAACAATCCTGTCTTGCACCCTTGCATAATCGCTGCAAGGCACAGCGACATGGATTAAATTATCCATCCCACGAAACACGATTTCAGTTTGAAAGGTTTGCGTTTTCCCCATACCATAACCTTTATCGCTCGTGGTTTGTAAGGTGCATTTGCTGTCATCTTTGTAAAGTTGCATGGCGTATTGAGCGCCTTGTAAATCCACACAACCACCGATATTTTGCGTTTTATTTTCCCTGTCTACATAGTAGTATTGCGTTTGCTTGATGGCTTTACCGGCTTCAAAATCGTATCTATAAGCGCATTTAGTGTCATCTCTTAAAGCGTTCATAGAAATACAAGAGCCATCTTTAGCGATAACATCTAGTTTCATCGTGTTGTTGGGGCTTAACTCTGGCGCTTTACAATACTGGCTGGAGTAATTGTTTTCTTGCGAACTAGGATTGGTGGCGTTATTAGAACTACTGCCATTAGTTGGGCTAGTGGTGTTAGTGGGATTATTGGAATTGTTTGTGTCGCCATTACCAAAAGGAATAGGGAAAAGCCCCCCATTCCCTAAACTCCCACCACTTGAGCTATTATTATTAAAATTGTCATACCCTCCTGTGTTATTGTTAGTAGAGCCATGATTAGTGAAATTATTCTCATAACCCCCTACAGAGCCACCGCTTGAAGAGTTAGATCCATTCACCCCATCCACCCCTAACACGCCATCTGTATCAATACCACTGCCTATTGCATTATTATTTGAATTATTCCCATTACTCCCACTGCTCCCATTTATCCCATCGTTGCCATTTATCCCATAGCCGTTACTCCCATTTGCACCATCTTTACCATTGATAGCGTTATTGCTAGGGCTATTAGGATTGTTATCGTAAGCGGAACTATCAGAGCCATTACTAAAAGGCGTGTTAGCGTACATAGGGTCATTGGTCGCTTTGGTTTGAGCGGTGTTTTCTAGCTTTTGGTATTCTTCTTTGCTAATACCTAAAATCTTAGCTACTTCTTCAGCATTCTCGCCCTTTAAAACAAGGATAGTGGATTTTTTAATCTTGGCGTTAGGAGGTATTTTTAAACTGGTTTTAGCGCTACTAGTCAAAGGAAACGATTGATTGTCTCTTAAAAGACTGGTGATTTCTATATCTATGCTGTTAGTTGCATTGTTTCTAAAATAAAACCCATGAGCTTCTACTTTAAACACCCTCTTGCCTAACACCACCCTGCTTTCTATCGCTCCATTAGGCAAATTAGCGTCAATTTCTTTAGTGGTGATAATACTCAAAGCATAAGCTGGACTAAGCAAACCTAATAAAAACGCTCCTAGAATAAAGCAGAAAAATAAAAAATGGGTATATGGATAAGTTTTCATTTGTTTTTGCTCCTTTATTAAAGCTTTTGTTGGGGGATTTTTGTGTTGATTTTTCATTAGCGCTCCATTCCAACATTTTTGGTTAGTTTTTTTGAATACAAATAAGCGCTACGCTCACTAGCATTACCGGTAGCGACTTTATAGGGAGTTTTGCTGTTGTAAGCTTGTGTGCTAAATTTTTTGCCAACATAATTGCCATTAGCGTCCATTTGATTTTCAAACATGTCCGCTACAAGCTTGTTGTAGTCAGTATTTGAAGTTAGATCCGAATTTGAAAGCGAATGATTTTGTTTAGAGTTATTGGTTTTATTGTTAGGCTCTTTTACATTATTTTGTCCTACATTATTTTGAGTGGTGCTATTTTCATTAAAATGAGATAATTTAGAATTATTTTGTGTTAATTCTTCACTCATAGAGGCGTTTTCTTTGCTTCCAAACTCCCATGATTTGAAAGTTCTTGCGTCTATTTCATTGTTTTCTAAAGCGGTGTTTAAAGCTTGTTCTTCGTTTGCATTTAAAGGCTGTAGTATTTCTTTTTCTTTTTTAGGTATTTTAAGTTTTTCAGCAATATTTTCATTAAAAATTCCCAATGAATGATTATAAGTTCTAACTAAAAAACCTTCTGTTTTATTGATGGGCAAGTGTGCGATATTGTTTCTAATGGCATACTCAGTGGTCTTATTGATATTTTTATTGTGCAAAACCGCTTCTATTAGGCATTCTTGTAAAAATTCCTTATGACTAGGTCTTAGATTACCTTTTTTGTTGTTGATTATCAATAAAAGCACTTGCATTTCTTCATTAGTCATGCCGTTTTTAGCTCTGTCTTTTAGAAATTTTTTAAATTCCTTATCGCTAAATCGCTTGTTAGAGCCTTTTTCTTTTTCATTAAAATGATTTTTAGCTTCTTCAACGCGACTCCTTAAAACATTAACGCCTAAAGAGTGGTTAAAACCCAGTGTCTCTTTTGATTCTTTTTCCTTGCTTTCCAGTTCTTCTTCTTTTGAAGCTTCTTTTTTGTCAAGGGGAACAAGTTCGCCGTTTTCCTTATTATATTCATTGTTTTGCAATCCGCTTTCTCTTTTTTGATCTCTAATAGGAGCAATCTCTTGTTTTTCTAATTTTTCTAAAGATCCAATGAATGCGTTTAATAATTCGCTTGAGTTTTCATCATTGTCAAGGCTGGGATCATAATCTCTATTGGTCTGATAAAACTCTAGTTGCTCTTTAAAAGAGAGGCTGTTTAACTCTTGCATGAATTCTTTGACCAACTCGTTATCTTGGGCTTTTATCATCTCATTTTTATTTTTAGCGAAAGCCAAATCTTTCATAAAGGCTTTCATCATGTCTTTAGACTTATCATTAGAACCAAACATCTCATACCAATACAGAAAAATGCTTTTAAGGTCTTTTAAGTTTTTTCTTGCTTTATCTATCATGATGAGTTACCTTTCAATACCGCTAGAAGCTTTATTTTTCTTTTGATAATAGCTTTGAGATTGAGAGCGCGTTTGGGTTTGTTGCTTTGTTTCATTTGCTAATTGATTGTATTTTTCATTTTTAAGCAGAGTGTAGCTACGCATTCTTTCCAATAAAGCTTCATTCCTGTTATCTGGAGACAAATCTTTATGCAAGTCTTCGTAAATAATGTTTGTCTTGTCTCTTTTTTCTTGCGAATAATCTTTTTGATGGAAGAGCCTAGTCTTATAGGCATAGTTTGAGAGCTTGTCCAAGTTTAAAGGTTTGATTTTTTCCTTGTTAATGCTTGGAAACATTTCTACATTATAAACAAACTTGAATTGCGCTTGGGGCTCAATGTCTCTGTAGGCAGGTTTGAACACCTTTTGACCATTTTCAATGACAGGAAACTGCTTGTGTTTAGGTTTTTTAGTGTTTTTATCAATCACTAATTCGCCATTATTATCCACTAAAGGCACAAGCTCTTTGTTTTTGATAAACATCAAACGAACAGGCGAGATTTCCTTATCTTGAGTGGCTTTAAAAATCGCATCTCTTTCTTCTTTGCTCGCTCCAAGCATTTTAGCTTCATCTAAACTCACCCATGCATTACTTTTAAATCCCAAGCGGTTCTTTTCCATATCTAAAAGCATGTCGTTAAGATTGCAATAAGGTTCGCCGTTTAAAGCGTTATGTCCTCTTTCTTTGTTAGCCACTATTTCAGGTTTGTCCCAAAAAGGCGAGTTTTTTTCTTTCAAACCTTGAATAATCCTTGTTTTAAGATAATTGATTTGACCGGATTTAGCTTTAAGTAAAGCTTCTTTGCTTTCTGAATTATCTGGTTGATTGGGTGTTTTTTGCGCCTTATCTTCTTCTGAATTGTGTGAATAGTTTGAATTTTGTGGTGGCTCTTGCTTAAGCCCTCCCCTTTCTAATAAGATGTTTTGCAAATAATCAATCATGCCATTGATTTGTGCATCGCTTAAGTTGTTAAGATTATTCATATTCTTCTCCTTGTGGGTTAGATTTTGCAAAATCTCTTTGAGCAATGTATTCTTCGTGTTGGGTTTCTATGCTCAATTCATCGCAAAACCCAGCTTCATAGAAAGCGTCTTGTTTTAATGTGTTTTCATTTTCTTGCATAATAGCTCCTTAAAAATATTGATGAGAAAAAACTTGCCATAAGTAAGGTAAACGAAAAAAGGCACATGGATTTTAAAAAATGCTCTAATTTTGAAAAAAATGTGCGTTTCTTTATTTCTCAAATTTGGTTTTACTTGTAAAAACCTACTCTAAAGGATTACACATGCAAAAAAAGAAAGCTAAAAACCCACAACCGAATTTATTTAGCATCTTAGATAATAGTGATATTGCCATAAGCAACCCTACTGAAGAATCAGACAAGATCAATGAAATACAAGAGCCACTCCCTTATGTCGTTAAAACGCAAATCAATAAAGCCAGCATGATTTCTAGAAATCCTATTGAATGGGCGAGGTATTTAAGCTTTGAAAAACGAGTGTATAAGGACAATAGTAAAGAAGATGTTAGGTTCTTTGCTAATGGTGTGATAAAAGAAAGTTCTCGTGTTTATGAAGCGAATAAGGAAGGGTTTGAAAGGTGCATCACTAAAAGATACGATCTGATTGATACTATAAGAAATAGAGAATTTTTTCCAAGAGAAATTGAAATTCTAACTTACACAAACAGCTTAGAAGAATTGAAAGAGCAAGGTTTAGAAATCCAATTGACCCACCATAATGAAACGCATAAGAAAACCTTAGAAAATGGCAATGAAATCGCTAAAGAATACGACTACCTTAAAGATATTTACCAAGAAGTAGAAAAAACAAAAGATGGTAAATTGGTAAGAGAAATAATACCCAGTATTTCTAGCGCTGAGTGTTTCAAGCTCTATAACAAACTGCCTTTTGAATCAATAAACAATGAAAATACCAAACTGAATACTAACGACAATGAAGAAGTTAAAAAACTATCGGTAAGCTTGAATGAAGCAATCATTCAAGCTAAAGAGGGTGGTAATGAGCGGCAAAATTCTAACGCAAACAACAATAACCCTATTAACAACACAATAGAGACTAATACTTCTAACAATATTATTAAAAATAATGATAACAATCATCCAAATTTAAGCGTTGCTGATTTAGAATTAGAGCAACAAAATTTAGGAGAACCAAATGAAAAAGAAAGAACGAATCGCGCAGATGAGCCGGGCAGAGCTAGAGCAGGAATTCCGCAAGAAATTCACCGCAGAAGCGAACCTAAAGGACAGCAAGAGGGAATGGAGCGATCGAGTGATGAAGAACTTTCACACCAAGACCCTAGTTTATTTACTGAGCCTAGAGAGCAGGGAGGAACAAGAGGAGTTTATAGACCTAGCGACCAACAGGCAGTTTCAGAAAAATCCCATAGAGAGAGAGATAGACTACATGAACATGTATCTAGAGGAGATGGAATATCAGCAAGAGCAAATAGCAATGGCGCATCAAGTCAAGCAAGCCGAATGGAAAATGGAGCAAGAAGCGAAGAAAAGGGGGATAATCCCCCAAATGAGAGAGGAGTATCACAGCCACCGCAATCCCCATCTCATCAACAAAATAGCTCCAGAGATTTGGGGCTTTCTCTCTCTAGAGAACAGCCAGGACAGACTGGACGCTTACGCCTTTTTGATCATGGACAGATGGGCTCATTATTTCCCACAGACCATGAAAACCAAAGATCACAGAACAATAACGAGCTTGATAAAAGCGGTGATAGAGCAAACGAAAATGGAGACAAAAGCCCTAGACAGAATGGGAGCGCAAATCAAGAGAGCACAAGGGGTGAGCGATTTGGAATTGCTCCAGGAAGCTCAAATCAATCAGTATTATTACCTGCTCAAAGCCGATTACATCATGCAAGACTCATCACACCAAATGGACTTGGAAACCTTGAACAAAACAGGGATCAAGAGGGAAGACTTTTATCAAATTTAGATAATTTAGAAAACTTGCTTAACGCTATTAGAAACAACACCATAGCGAGTGAGTCTGACTTTAGATCCAGGCTCTTAGAAGCTATTTACCACAACGAGCCTTTAAAGGATAGCCTTGTGGGGGCACAACTCCTTAAAGACCCTACGACTAAAGTCTTTTATGACAAATTCCAATTAAAAATCAGCCCTAAAAAAGTCTTAGAGATTTTAGAAAATCGCCTTAAAAAATCCATTGAAACAGCGAACGAAGCCTTAAACGCATTCAACGCGCCAGATAGTCAAGCTATTGATAAAAACGCTATCTCTAATAATAGCGTAGGAGTGAATCCCGCACAAGAGAACGAAATAACAGACAATAGCGTAGAGTTGAATAACGCGCAAGAACAAACCGCGCAAGAGCAAGACACTCAAGAAACCGTGCAAACCGCGCTAAAACAAGAAACACAAGAGCAAGAAACACCCACCACGCCAACCATCCCCCTTAATCCTAAGATAGATTTTAAACCGAGCGAAGAAGTTTTAATTAAAGGGGCTAAAACCCGCTATAAGGCTAACATTAAAGCCATTAAGCTTTTAAAAGAACTGCAAGCCAAACAAGAGATCTTAAAAGGCGATTATTACGCCACTTTAAAAGAGCAAGAAATCCTAGCGCAATTTAGCGGATGGGGCGCTTTAGAAAGCTACTTTAAAAAAGATCAACGCCCTAAAGAATTTGAAGAATTAAAAGCCTTACTCACTAAAGATGAATTCAGAAGAGCTTATTTGAGCGCAAGAGACGCTTACTACACCCCTAAATTGGTTATTGATAGCATTTATCAGGCTTTAGATCGATTAGGGTTTAATAACGACAACTATCCAAAAGAAATCTTTGAACCCAGTTTAGGCACAGGCAAATTCATCGCTCATGCGCCAAGCGATAAGAATTACCGCTTTATCGGCACAGAATTAGATCCTATTAGCGCTAATATTTCTCAATTCCTTTACCCTAATCAAGTCATCACAAACACCGCTTTAGAAAACCACCAATTCTATCAAGAATACGATGCGTTTGTGGGCAATCCTCCTTATGGCAATCATAAAATCTATAGCTCCAATGACAAAGAATTGAGTAACGAGAGCGTTCATAATTACTTTTTAGGGAAAGCGATTAAGGAATTGAAAGATGATGGCATAGGGGCGTTTGTGGTGAGTTCTTGGTTTATGGATGCTAAAAACCCTAAAATGAGAGAACACATCGCAAAAAACGCCACCTTTTTAGGCGCGATAAGACTGCCTAATAGCGTGTTTAAAGCAACAGGAGCGGAAGTTACGAGCGACATTGTGTTTTTCAAAAAAGGCGTTGAAAAAGCAACCAATCAAAGCTTCACTAAAGCCATGCCTTATTATGACAAGATACTCAATAGCTTGGATGATGACACCCTTTTTGCCTTACAAAACAACCGCTTTGATAGTTTCACCCCTAGCGACCAACTTAAGATTGTCATTGCGGTTGCAAACCATTTTGGTTTCAAACAAGAAAAATTGCAACGCTGGTATGAAAAAATAGACACCACTAACTTTGGCTACAGCGCGCAAGATTATCAGGTTATCAAAGACTTCATGGATAAAGTTGGTGAGAATAATATCCATCTCAACGAACAAACCCTAAATGAATACTTTATCCACCACCCTGAAAACATTCTAGGGCATTTGAGTTTGGAAAAAACCCGCTATAGATCTGAAGTCAATGGCGAACAAATTTACAAATACGAGTTGCAAGCTTTAGAGGATAAAAGCTTAGATTTATCCCAAGCTCTTAATCAAGCGATAGAAAAATTGCCTAAAGGTGTCTATCAATACCATAAGACTACCCTTAAAACAGACGCTATTATCATTGATGCAAATAACGAACGCTATCAAGAAGTCCAAAAGCTTATCAAAAATTTAGAAAGGGGGGAATTAGTCAAGTGGGATAGTCTTTATTGCCAACTAGAACAAAATAATGAAATGGGCATCTTTTTAAAACCCACTAAAATCAACTCTAAAGCCCAAGACTCACGACTAAAAGCCTATTTTAAAATTAAAGACGCTTTGAATGATTTAACGAGCGCAGAATTAAACCCCTTAAGTTCTGATTTAGAGCTAGAAAACAAGAGGGCTAAACTCAATCTTGTTTATGATGGATTTGTCAAGAAATTTGGCTACCTCAATGAAAACAAAAACCGCAAGGACATCAAACAAGATTTGTATGGCGCTAAAGTCTTAGGATTAGAAAAAGACTTTGAAAAAGAAATCACCCCTAGAAGCGCTAAAATGCAAAACATAGAGCCAAGGCAAGCTCAAGCCAAAAAAGCTCAAATCTTTTTTGAAAGGACTTTGAACCCTAAAAAAGAACTTATTATCACTAACGCTAAAGAGGCATTAATTGCAAGCATCAATCAAAAAGGGTGTTTGGACTTGCATTTCATTAGAGATCATTTCACAACCCAAAGCTTAGAAACCACGATTAAAGAACTTTTAGAGCAAAAACTAATTTATAAAGACCACAAGGATAATGGCGATTATATTTTAGCGAACGATTATTTGAGCGGCAATGTGAAAAGAAAACTCAAAGAAGTTAAAAAAGCCATCAATCAAGGCGTGGAGGGATTAGAGGCTAATGTGAAAGATTTAGAGCTGATTATCCCTAAAGATTTGAAAGCCACTGAGATCATGGCTAATATCAACAGCCCTTGGATACCCACCTATTATTTAGAAGAGTTTTTAATGGAATTGAGCGCTAACCATTATGAAAAGCAATACGGCGATAAAATGACGGATTACCAACTAGACAATCTCAAAGAAAATATCAAAGTAGAACACCTAAACGGCGCTTATGAAGTTTCTATTAGAAGCGATGAATTAAACGAGCTTTATGGCATCAGGCACAAAGACAAGCCGCATTCCTATAAAGCGCCTTTTGAAAGTCTTTTAAATAGGGTTTTAAACAATAAGGATTTGAGCGTTAAATACGCCCAAGTTGATCCTAATGACCCTAAAAAAGAAATCTTTATCACTGATGAAGAGCAAAGCAATCTCGCCAGACAAAAAGCAGAAGAATTGAAAGAAGCCTTTAAAGACTGGATTTACAAAGACTATGCAAGAAGAACCCATTTAGAGCAAATCTATAATGACACTTTCAACAACCTGGTTTTAAAAACCTATGATGGCTCGCAATTAGAACTAGAGGGCTTTAATCACAATATCAAATTGCGACCCCACCAAAAGAACGCTATTTTTAGAACTATCCAAGACAGGGCAGTGTGTTTAGACCATCAGGTTGGAGCAGGCAAGACTTTGTGCGCTATAGCCAGTTGCATGGAACAAAAACGCATGGGATTAGTGAATAAAACGCTCATTGCCGTGCCTAACCATTTGACCAAACAATGGGGTGATGAATTCTATAGGGCTTACCCTAACGCTAATGTGTTAGTCGTTGATAGCAAGGACATCACTGAAAAAGAAAGAGAGCTTTTGTACAATCAAATCGCTAACAACAATTATGACGCTGTGATTATCGCGCACACCCATTTGGAATTATTGTCTAACCCTAGAGAAATCATAGAAGGATTGAAAGAAGAAGAGCTGGTGAATGCTGAAAAAAACTTTGAAAGGCAAGAATTAGCTTATAAAAATAACCCTAGAGAAACTAAAAAACCCAATGAAAGAGCCTTTAAAAACAAGCTGGATAAAATCCGCGCTCAATACGATGCGATTTTAGAAAAACAAGGCTCTCATATTGATATCAGTCAAATGGGGATTGATAATTTGATTGTGGATGAAGCCCACTTATTCAAAAATCTAGCCTTTGAAACTTCTATGGAAAAAATTGCAGGGCTTGGTAACCAACAAGGCTCTAATCGCGCTAGAGATCTGTATCTCAAAACCCGCTACTTGCATCAAAACAATAAGAAAATCATGTTTTTAACCGGCACGCCTATAGCCAATTCTTTGAGCGAAATGTATCACTTGCAACGCTATTTAACCCCTGATGCGCTCAAAGAAAGAGGGTTAGAATTCTTTGATGATTGGGCTAAGACTTATGGGGAAGTGGTGAATGATTTTGAATTAGACACTTCCGCTCAAAGTTATAAAATGGTCAATCGCTTTTCTAAATTTAGCGATGTGCAAGGCTTAAGCACCATGTATAGAGCCTTTGCGGATATTGTCTCTAATGATGACATTTTAAAGCATAACCCCCACTTTGTGCCTAAAGTGTATGGGGATAAGCCTATCAATGTGGTGGTGAAAAGAAGCGAAGAAGTGGCTCAATTTATTGGCGTGGCTTTAGAAAATGGCAAATATAATGAAGGCTCTATCATTGATAGGATGCAAAAATGCGAGGGCAAGAAAAATAAAAAAGGGCAAGACAATATCCTTTCTTGCACCACAGACGCTAGAAAAGTGGCTTTGGATTACCGCTTGATTGATCCAAACGCTAAAGTGGAAAAAGAATTTTCTAAAAGCTATGCTATGGCAGAAAATATCTATGAGAATTATTTAGAAACTCATGCCACTAAAGGCACACAACTTGGTTTCATAGGGCTATCCACGCCCAAAACCCATAGCCAAAAAGTGAGTTTAGAAGTGTTAGATAACGCTAACGAAACCGAAAACAAAAATCCCCTAGATGAAGCTCAAGAACTTTTAGAGAGCTTGTCTAGCTATGATGAAAACGGCAATCTCATCGCTCCTAGCAAGAAAGAATTAGAGAACGAACTCAAAGAGAAAAAGGCTAAAAGCGTCAATTTAGATGAAGAGCTGGCTAAAGGCTGTTCGTTTGATGTTTACAGCGATGTTTTAAGGCATTTAGTCCAAATGGGTATCCCACAAAATGAAATCGCTTTCATCCATGACGCTAAAACCGAAGAACAAAGGCAGGATTTGTTTAAAAGAGTCAATCGTGGCGAAGTCAGGGTTTTATTAGGCAGTCCCGCTAAAATGGGAGTAGGCACTAATGTGCAAGAAAGATTAGTCGCTATGCATGAATTAGATTGCCCATGGAGGCCTGATGAATTGCTGCAAATGGAAGGGCGTGGGATAAGGCAAGGCAATATTTTGCACCAAAATGACCCTGAAAATTTTAGAATGAAAATCTATCGTTACGCCACTGAAAAGACTTACGATAGCCGTATGTGGCAAATCATAGAAACTAAATCTAAAGGCATAGAGCAATTTAGAAACGCGCACAAATTAGGCTTGAATGAATTAGAAGACTTTAATATGGGGAGTTCTAATGCGAGCGAGATGAAAGCAGAAGCGACAGGCAATCCCTTGATTATTGAAGAAGTCAAATTGAGAGCGGAGATTAAAAGCGAAGAATCAAAATACAAAGCTTTCAATAAAGAGCATTACTTCAATGAAGAAAGCTTAAAGAACAACGCTTCTCAATGGGATTATCTTAAACAGGAATTGAAAGATTTAGAAACGCTTAAAAGCTCCGTGATAATCCCCACTCATACAGAGATCAAGCTCTATGATTTGAAAAATGAAGAGAGTAAGGATTATGAGCTTATCAAAGTTAAAGAGGTAGAGCCTTTAAAAGAAAACGCCTCTATGAGTGAAGAATTAACACACAAGAAACTCAAAGAACAAAACAAGCAAATAGCCGAACAAAATAAAGAAAAACTAGACGCTATTAAAAAGCAATTTGCAAGCAACTTGAACACCTTGTTTGTGAATGAAGAAAGAGATTGTAAGCTTTTAGAATACAAGGGCTTTGTGGTGAAAGCTTATAAAACTAAGTATCAAGTGGAGTTTAGTTTAAGCCCTAAAGACAATCCCAATATTGCCTATAGCCCTAGCAATATGGTTTATAAAAACGATACGGGCAACATGTTTAGCTCTTATAATTTCTGTGCTGAGATCAAGTTTGATGGGTTTTTAAAGAAGTTGGATAACGCTATCACTAAACTCCCTGAAAAAATCAAGGAATTAGAAAACTCCATTGAAACCACTAAAGAAAATATCGCTAAATACACCAGATTAGTGGAGCAAAAACTTCCTTACCCACGATTAGAATACTTGCAAGCTTTAAAATGGGATCATAAAACTCTAATAGACGATTTAGCCAAAATGGGTAAAGACAGGGATTATAAGCCTGTATTCAACCCTAAATCTAAAGAAGTCTTAAAGAAAATGAACGCTGAAAAAAGAGCGAGTTTAGTGGATGAGAGGGAAGAGATAAAAGAGCAAGCCAACCAAGAAGCGTATAAGCCAATGAAAAAAGCGGCTAATGATGATTACGACATGGGGATGTGAGTTCCACTAATGCTTTCAATAACATGTGTTTAAATAATGTTATTGAATTTGGCGTAACGCCTTTTAATATTCTTTTTCTCTAAATTTTTCCCTTTTAAAAAACACCCTAAAAAACCACCACTAATAAATTTTACTAACCATTACAAAAAGAACTAACAGATAACATAACTATTTATAATAACATAGTATTAAGTTTTTCTATTTTATATACTTTTAAGCTATTTATATTTAAAATATGTTTAACAAAATGATAAAGGAATAAGCGATGATAATCACCATAGCCAATGAAAAAGGAGGGAGCGGTAAATCCACTTTGTGCTTGAACTTGTGCGTTCAATTATTGCTAGACAAGAAAGATATTGCCGCACTAGACACTGATAGCCAAAAGAGTTTGGAAGTGTTTAACAATATTAGGAGTGAAACAATTTTGCCCAATTTCACGCTCTTTAACCGCACAGGAAACATTACAGACACCTTAAAACAGATGACGGATAAATACGAATACATCCTTATTGACACTAAGGGCGAACACTCCAAAGAAAGCCAAAGGGCTATGCTATTGAGCGATTGGGTGCTAATACCAACCACGCCAAGCCAACTAGACACAGCGGTGCTATTAGACATGCTAGAAAGGATTAGAGACATCCAAGCGTTGAATGAAAACTTAAAAGCTTGTATTGTAATGAATCGCATCCCTACTATCCCCACCCTTAAAGAGAAAAAAGCCCTCATTGATTTCATCAACCAAAATAACGCTAATGAGAGCGTGTTTTTAATGGATAACATATTAAGCGAAAGGATAGCCTATAAGCGTTCGGTGAGTGAAGGTATGGGTGTGATGGAATACAATGACAATAAGGCTAAAAACGAATGGTCTCAATTCTATGATGAATTGATCGGGTATTTAGGGGGCAAAAAATGAAAGGGTAGAATTAGTTTAATTCTAAATAACGCTTAATTGTGTTATGATATTAAAAACAATCTACTTTAAAGGCTAAATATGGAATTTAAAAACACTAAAAAAGACAGGCTGAGCGATTTAGAAAACCGCTTTGAGAATGCCAACAAGCATGAAACAAACAAACATGAAAAAGAAGACAGGAAAAAAGCCCACACGCTCTATATTTCAGAGAAAGTGATGCATAGCGTAGAAGAGTATTTGAATGAATTTGGAGCGTTCAGAGAAAATAAAAGCGTGTTTGTTCAAGACGCTATTGTTTTTTATTTAGAACACAAGAAAAAAGAAATGAAGCAAATGCTTTTAGATAAGGCGAGCAAGTTGTGATTTTATGGTGTTTTCATACCAATTTTCATACCAAGGATCTTAAATGAAAAATCCAAGACTTTTAAAGTTGAGAGCTTTAGCATGTTTAATGGGATTAGGCGTGAGTGGGTGCGCGTTTGTAGATAAGCAAATTTTAAACGACCACTTGACTAAGGCTAAAAATAACCCAAAATACGATTGCCAAAAAGAAATGTGGTCCTTCCCTAAAAAATACAATGGAATAGAGCAATGCTTAAAGACTCAAGAAGAGCTTATTGAACCAATCATCACTAAAAAGATTGATCAATATCAATGCGATGATTTCACTAATGAAGGCTTAAAAGATAAGTGCTTTAAAAGAAACGATGCCTACTTAAACACTCTTCTAACGCCCATCATTCAAAAACAAGAGCGTCGTTTTAGCTGCTCTGATTTCCATAACCCAGAGTTACAAGAACAATGCAAGGATAAAACTAACGCTTATGAAAAACAAAAAGACCAACAAAAAAGGCTAATCAATCTCGCGCAATTAGAAGCGTTTGAAAAAGAATACGCACAATACAAACCATACATTATCCCTTATTTCACCAAAGAATGCGTTAAAAATTCGCCCCATTTAGCTAACAAGGAAAGACTATGCCAAAAAGAAGTGCATGAAAAATTTCACGACCCTTATTCTAGCTCTAAAGAATTGAGCGTTCAATCGGCTATTTCTTTTTGCATTAAAAAAGTTGATCCAAAATTAGAAAAAGCCGCTCTGATGAATGGCATTTTTATAAGCCCTTATAAAAAATCCACCCATTGCCAAAGAACGCATTTAGAGGATAAGAGCTTGAAAGAAATCGCTTTGAATATGAACCCTAAATTAGAAAAGCAAAGCCCTTTTATTGATGCAGACAGGTTGGCTATGCAATCTGCGGGGTTATTGAGAAAGAATAAAGATGTCTTGATCGCTTTTGCTGCAGATATTTGCATGGAGCGTAACGAACACAAAAAAGGAGAGTTTATCAGCCTTAAAGAGAGTTGCACCCAATCGCAAGCCAAACTCTATAACAACAAAGAGCGCTTTGATAAATTCATACAAGATTACCAAAAAGACTTAAAAACTTGCCTTTTAGACACTTCTAACACTAAAGAAGAAGTGGAGCAAAATGTTTCACAATGCCAAAAAGAGCAATTGAGGGACGATAACAAAGGCTTCACTTTAGAAGAGTTGGTTCAAAAATACGCTAAGTGAAGTTATTTAATTTTATGAAATGGTTTTAAAAATCCATTTCATAGTTATTGTTAGGGTTTGTGGGTTCATTAGTGGTTTTGTTAAAATCTTTGAGTGGTATTTTTTTGAGTGCGTTTGTGTTTTCTTGCGTGTCTTGTGTAACGGCTGTGATTTGATGGTTATTTTGCAAGTTTTCTAAAGCTATGCTTGCACTTTTTGATAGGGTTTTAAAGCATTGCAATTCTTTCTGTAAAAAATTAAGCGATTTTTCACAGCGTTTGATGATTTTATCCTTTTGCCCTCTTTCATAAATGGGCAAATCATTTTCATTAGCTTGCGTTAAAAATTTCAAATCTTTTGATAGCTCCATCGCTCTATTCTCTAAGAATTCTTTTCGCTTCTTAGCAAAACAATAATTTTCCTCTTCAAGTCTTTTTAAATGTTCTAAAAGATTGAGCCAAACTTGTTTGTCTAATAAATTGTCTTGTGGGTTAGAATTTTTAACACTATCATCTATCTTTTTCATTTCAAACCTAGCAATATTAACAAGTAAAGCGCTATTTTTAAAAAACTTAGCCACTAAAAACATATTACTTTTATCAGTCAAACTTAAATTTTGATAATTCATAATACCTAAAAAATTCAAAAGCTCTTTGCGAAATACTATGTCTATCGCTTTTAAAATCTAAAGCAATTTTTTCTAAATTTTTAACAATGTTTTTACTTGTGAAAACTTTACTCATGCTTTTTAATTTAGTGTAAAGCTCAAAGCGTTTTTTTGAATGGGATAGATCAATTTCTAAATCTTTGCTAAATTCTTCCTTTAAGGCTCTTAAATCTTTATAATCTTTTTCTAAATCTATAATCTTTTTTTGTGTGGCAAAAAGTTTTTTGGTGGTATAAAGATAGTCTTTTATTAAAGGGCTTTTATAAACAGCTAATTTTTGAATTTTTTTATAAGTGTTTTTAGGAGTTAAAGACTCTTTATTTAACCATTTTATTTCTTTAAGTTGCCTATTAAGTTCTTTTTCATTTGTAGGGGGCGTGAATTTTTCTTTTTCCCAATGTGTTTTTTCTAATAGATTTTTTAGACTATCTAAATGATCAAATAGAGCATTTTCTCTTTTTTTCAAGCTTTCTATTTGAGAAGTTGCGCTACCCAAAACTTTATAAAAATAGTTTTCATGCCTAAAACTCTTATTGTTTCTAGCTTGTGTTTCTAGCGTATCTAACTCTGTTTCTATATTTTTAATCGCCTTATGAATATTGGGCGTGTTAGAATATTGCAATTCGCCTTTTGAGTTAGCAAATAAATAATCTTTAAATGTTTCTCTTAGTGTGTGGTAAAACTCTTTACAGCTGTCTTTAGAATGAAAGCGTAGTTGCTTATTGGTAATTTTGTTAGTTTTGTTGATAATCACATGCACATGCGGATTGTTTTGGTGCGCATGGAGTTTCATTATGAAAGGATAATCATAACCTAGCGTGTTAGTGAGTGTTTGATACACGCTTAATTCCAAAATTTTTAAATTTTTTTCATTACAATTTTCATCAATGCTAAATACCAGATGTAAAGCGCAATTTTTAATACGGATATTCTTTTCTAATATTCTTTCAAATTGCTCATTCCATTGCTCTGCTATATCATTATAATTAACCCTACTAAAAAATTCATCTCTCACTAGCTCACCATGTTTAGCGATATAATCCATCGCCCTTTTTGAATGCAAGCGTGTCATATTGCCTATGTTTTTGATGACCACTTGTTTTTGCGGCTCTCTTAAACGCATGAAGTTTTCTTGTGTGAGTTGGGTTAAATTTTTAGCAAACTTTTCTGCTTCCTTATGGTAGCGTTTAGTATAAGTGTATCGTATCTTAAGCGTCTTTTTAGGCTTGATGATCTCATAATCAAAAAGCTCATCGCTTTCAAAATCTTTGCTATAACTTTTTTCTAACGCCATTTTATTGTAATTTTATCCTCTCAAAAACTTTGCCGCTTGTTTTAATTTATTAGCTCTTATTCTACATTATTATTCCCCCTTTTTAAAGTGCAGGATAACACTTCAATTCCGTAAAAATTGAAGTCAATTTGACCTTGCAGGTGGCTAAAACACGCAATTAAAAGCTATTCTTAAATCAAACTTAATCAAAAAAACTTATTTTAAAACTTTCAATTTACTCTTTTAAGATCATTTTTTACAAGAATTTGGGCTATAATCTTTCTTGACAAGAAAAAGGGGGAGAGAGATAAAATAAAAAAGCGTTTGTAATGCGTGCGATTTTTTGATTGAGGGGCAAAGACTCAATGCAAATAGTGCTAAAGGTTATGACAAGTTGCGCTAAAATGAAAACGAGTTGCGCTAACTATCTTTTATTAAAAAGGAGTTCAATATGTCAAAGATTATTACAGATTACTCACAATACAATGAAAAGCAACTGCAACATTTTTTAAACTCCATTGAAAAACAACTGCTTAAGGCAGAAGGGGATAAAAATAAAGCGATAAAAAAAATCCAAGAGTGTGAATTGCAAGAACAAATGATCAGACAAGTTTTAGCCCAAAAACATTCTCAAGAAAAAGAACCCACGCAAAGCTTGTTAAATACGATCGCCTCAAAAGATGACCCAGAATACGATGTTTCGTTTGGAGACTTCAATGATTTTTTACAAATAGCGAAACAAGAAAGAGAAAGGCATGATGCTTAAAGTCAGAGCTAAGAAAGATTTTCTTAAAGACTTTAATAAGCATATCTTATCCGGGCGTATTACAGAAAGCGATGTTACAAGCGTTGTTGATTGTCTCAAAGAACAAAAACCACTCCAACAAAAATATTGCGACCATGCTTTGAGTGGCAATCTTAAAGGGTTGAGAGAATGCCATGTCAAACCAAACTTGTTATTGATTTATGAAATCAAAAAACAAGAAAACGAACTTGTCTTATTGCGTCTAGACACTCATAGCGAGCTATTTAAAAAGTAATCAAACAATATGCAAGAAAATTTATCCACACAACCATCCGCGCTAAATTTTAATTTAAATCGCGCTAACTTTAAAATAAAACATGCTAATTTCTAAAAATAAGCTATGCTAAGCCACACTACAAAAACGTTAATCTTTATTTTAAATCTTACTCATGCAAGTCTGTGCTATAAATCAACGTATTTCTTTTAATAACAAGGATAAGGAGTTGTAGAAAGCGATTTTTAAAAAGCAATTAAAAATACTCGTGCAAACTTTTTTAATTCATCAAAACACTTCTTCATTGGGCTTGACTTCCCAGTTAATACGAGAGAGTAATTCTTGATTTTTGAAATAATAATTCGCTTTTAATTTTAAGGGTTTAGCCTTATGACCGCTCACTAAAATGATCACTTCATCTTTATCAATATTCATAATATCTTGCGCGCTCAATAAGTCCCACGCCTCTTTTCCTATACTAGAAGTCCCTCCAGTAATGAGCTGTCCTTTTTCTGTAGAATGGCTTCGTGTTTTTCTAGTCATCTTACCGACTTCTTCGCTCACTTGTTTAGCGTATTCTAAATCATCCATTTTGAAAATTATTTTGTAAGCCACGGTGCTATTAATAATTCTTGCATCTTCTCTGCTATAATATTTTTCAATAAGAGCGTTGGATTGCGTGATAAAAATTAAAACCACACCATAGCTCCTACTCAATGCTGGCATTTCTAATAAAAAAGGCAATTTACCAAAACGCACAAATTCATCTAAAAAGAGATAAACCCTTTCTTCAAATTTCTTACTCTCTTTCAATAAAAGATTTTTAGCAATACTTTCCAAAAGGATACGGATAAGCGGTGCGAGCGTGTCAATATCTGTTTGAGCGATTTTAATATAGAGTGAAATATTGTCAGCCCTTAAATCCTCGTATTCAAAACTCATGCTGTCTGTAGCGCTTTTAACTTGATAGCTTGTAAAGACTTGCATAAAACGGCTATAAACTGATTTAATGCTCGCAAACTCTTTATCATTCGCCTTAGCCCATTTGTTCGCTTCGTTTCTAATAATAGGATCTAACATGCCCTCTTTCATTATAATATTGCCTTGATTGTCTTTTTCTAAAGTATTCACAGAGCCATCATAATTTTTAGGATTTTCTGGGTCAGTATAGACTTGTTCGGCTACTTGTTTATACCATAGCAATTCCACATTGACATTAGGTTTCATTTTTTTAACGCCATTTTCTACTTTAGCCATATAACGCCCATTCTCTTTAATAAAACCATTATCGCTACTTTGACATTCATATAATTCAGTATAAAATCGGCTTTGTGGATTGATTAAGGGGACATAATTTTTTATAGGAGCGCTTGCAATTTCAAAAAAGGTGCTAGTGTTATGCACGCACAAATCATAAAGAGCGTAAAAGACAAATAAATTTTTAGCTTGCTGTGTCCAATGAGGGTCTTTATTTGCCCCATCTTCAGCAAAAATAGTATTACCCACTTCATCTACAAGCCTTCGCTTTCTGTTAAAATCTAATTTTTCTATAATGCGTTTATCAAACGGATTGAATTTAAGCGTGTTGTCATTTCCCAAGGGATCAAATACAAAAATTTTATTTTTTAAAACTTGTTGTCTGTAACCAGCCGTTAAATCAAATAACTCCCCTTTAATATCTAACACCACACAAGAGCTAGGCACATTTAAAAGATTAGGCACAGCCACAGCTGCGGTTTTACCACTTCCAGGAGGAGCGATAATTAAAGTAGAAAGCGGAGCATCATAATAAGTAGGCTTAAGCGAATTTAATCCTTTATATAGCCCCACACAAAAACCTTTGTCAAAATTTAAAGTCATAGGATAACTTTTAGAAGAACCTAGCGTAAAGACATCTTTGTAAGCCTTAGGAAGAATTTTAGTGTAATAATCTTTTTGAATGCTATTAAGCTTATGAAATAAATTGCTAGTTTTATCTTTAAATCTATCTTTTAATGTTTTGGATTTTTCTCTCATTTAAAATAATCCTTTTAGATATTTCATAAATAGCGTTAGTTTTACACTTAAAAATCCCCTAAATACAAAGATTAAGACACAAATCACTACTAAAAAGGATAAGATCGTAAAGAAAACCTTAGGTCTTTTCTTGGCAAGTTGATAAACTTTATAAAATATACACCCTGTGAAAATAGGCAATAGCGTAAAGCTAGAGACAACAAGCATTAGAGGTAAAAACAAAATTAAGAACAAGCCTTTAAAAATATTAAAAATCCTATATTCGTATTTAATAATATCTTTCATTTCAGCCCAAACTGCCTTGCCATGACTATCCATATTGCGCCCATTAAAAAACAAGTAGGCTGTCAAAAATAGCGGTAATAACGCACAAAAGAATGAAAAATAAATCTCAAATTTAAAATGGGGAAAATTATGTAGGTTAAGAATAATTTTTTTTAGATAGTTATAGCTCGCTAAAAAACTAGGAAAATCTAAGAAATAATGCGATACACCTAAAAAAATAAAAGGAATGGCTAAAATAGAAATGATATAGCAATAAGGTTTATAAATTTGCATTTATTCTACTTTGATTTTACTATCTAATAAACTCATAAAATGCATAAAATCATTCTCAAAACTCTCATCTTTCATGAACTCTTCAAACTCCTCTTCGCTTTTAGCCCAAACTTCACTAACATATTCCATTAAAAGAGTGAAATTTTCTTGCAAATTTTCTTGCAATATTTTTGCTTGGTTTTCATCTTTTAGAAAATGGGGGGCGTTGATAATGCTTTGAGAATTTTTAATAATAGACGCCATTTTTTCTAAATAATTTCTAATTAAATCAATATCAGTTTCATTTGTCATAAATTCATCCCTTTAAAATTTTTCTTATCCCCTTTTAAACAATGCGCTACGATGAAAGCGCTCTTTTTGATAGCTAGGTTTAAAATTTTTGTTTTTTCACTCCAAGCTTTCAGTTGCGTTTCAATATCTTGCAATAAGCCCAAATGGATAACATTTTCTCCTAAAAGTGCCGCATTATTTAAATGGTAAGCGATCTGGTTAAAATTAGAACAAGTCGCATTCAATGAGCTATATAACATCGCTAAACTGCCTAAAGTGCTTGTGATTTTTTGCTGTTTGTAGAAACTAATTTGACTATTTAAAATAAGATTTTCTACAATTTTGGTGTAAGACTTGTTGTGCCTAGTCTTTAAATCATTTAAAATTTGCACACATCTAACATCCAATAAAAATTCCATCCTTTTAGCGCCCTCTTTTTGTTTAGATTTCCTATAAAGTCTTGGATTTTTCATAGCATCAACTCCTTTTTAAATTCGCTTTTAACATTTAAAACATCATCAATTATCCTATCGCTACCTTTTTTTTTGATCTGGATAACATAGTCCATACCAGTGCAAAAATAATCTAAAAGCGTTTCTTTAGGGGTAGGCTTACCTCCTTTATTCAAGTTGATATTTTGACAAATAGCTACAAAAGCATCTACCACACTATTAGCATGTAAGGTACTTATCATTCCGCTATGCCCGGTATTTGCTAAACGCAAAAATAACGCAGTGTTATGCGTGTCAATTTCGCCTAATAATAATCTATCAGGAGACATTCTCATAGCCGCATTTAAGCCATCTTCATAAGTAAAAAACCCGCTCCCGCTTTTATCCACTAAAATATTGACTTGATCTTCGTTACTGATTTTTAATTCAGGACTATCTTCAATAGTAACTACCCTTTCGTTTTTGGGAATATTTTCAATCAAAGAATTAACAAAGCTAGTCTTACCGCTAGCTGTGCCACCACTGATTAAGATATTTTTACCTGCACTTACTAAGCCAAGTAAAAAATCATAGGTAATGTTTTTAGCCAGACATTTCTCACTTAATTTAAAGGCGTTAATTTCAAACTTGAAATTGCTAGGCACTCTGATATTGATAGAGATATTAGAACTAGCAATAATGCTAGGGTGTAATGCGTTAATTCTAATTTGCGTGTAAGGCAAAGAAGTGTTTAACTTAGGCGTTTTTAGAGTGAATTTTTGGTTTCTAAAAATGGCTAATTGCTCACAGAAAACCAACAAATAATCATTAGTAAATTTTTCATTAAAACACCTCACTTTTTCTTTTGGGCGGTGCAAGAAATACTCTTTTTCTTTATTAAAAACCACTTCATTTAAATTAGGCTGGCTTAAAATAGGCATAAAGTCATCAAGGTAACTTTTTAAAAGATTAGAAACCATTATAGCTCTCCTTGATGATTATCAAAATCCCTTAACATTTTTCTTTGAAGCCCAATGCGCTCTTTTTCCCTTTTATCTTCTATTCTTTTAGCTAAAGAATAGAGATGGTGGATTTTAGAAAGCCTTTTATTATTAGCTTTAATCTCCAAGTTTTTTTCACAATTTTCGTGCTTTTCCAGTAAGTATTCTTGATAAATTTTATGGCTTGTGAGTTTTAGATTAGATAACTCTTTTTCTAAATCTAGTTTATCTAATTCATTAAGCTCTAGTTTTAATAATTTGTCTAGTTTTTCTTTCATAATTGTTTCCTTAAGTTTTCCAATTCTTTTAATAAATTATTGAGTTCTTGCTGTTTTTGTTCGCACAACCTATAAGTCTCATCAAATTTCTTTTGAATTTCAACATTTTTGCTCACATAGGAGGCATAAAAATCTAAATCCTTAATTTTAGAATTTCTAGGCTTTTTAGGTTTTTTATCTTTTTTAGGCGCTTCTAAAGTGGGTTGCTCTTCATTTAAAGGAGCAAGCTTTTTATCGCAATTAAAATTTTCATCAATCATTGTTATAAGTCCTTTCTATATCAAAAATAATTTCAAGCGGTTTCTCGTTTTGGATAATCTTTTTTGAAAAATGCTCTTCAGTATTTAAAATTTCTGAAACCAGCCTTTCAGTAATCCTTGCTTGCATTCTGGATCTTAACTCTTTGGTTTCATTTTCTAGGCGTTTATCCATAACTTTTCTTAATTCCATTTGCGCCTCTACTACTTTTTTGCAAAGCTCCACATATTCTGCATCTTTGCTTTCTTCTAGAGTGTTCAATAATTCTTCTTCAGGGTTGAATTCCATTGGTAATCCTTATGTTTAATATTGTATTTTAATTTTACACTATTTAGAATAAAATTATTCTTAATAATGCTATTTTGTATTATTGTTTTGCTCCTTTTCTTCATTAAAAAATTTCGCTAAGACCTCATTGTTTTTAGGGATAGGAAACCAAATATCCGTATTAGGACTAATGAAGATATGGCTTCCTTCTCTAATAGTGATAATGGGCTTAATCCTGATTTGCTCTCGCATGATTTGAGCGATAATGTTATTCAGGCTGATACCAGTTTGCCTCGTCATTTGCATCATCATGTAATCTCCAAAATAGTTTTGATTGAAACCGCCTCTTTTGTTTTTCATCGCTTCGGTAAGACCGCTAGTAAGTCCTATGAGTAGCCCGTTTGACAAAGTGCTTAAGGATAAGGGGATACCATAGCGTTCCCAATATTTGTTATGGAGCGTGCCTATTATGCCGTTATAGCCCTTGACATCAGCTCCCTTAGCATCGCTTAGTATGATATTGACCCCTTGTGGCGTGATTATCCTATTCCAAGCAATTTCTAATCGGTATTCTCCTATTTTGTTATTGGAGTTGTAATAACCTATAGCTCTACTCCCTTTAGGGATTAAAACCGCTCTACCCATCGTTGCGTATATATCGCTCTCCACTTGAGCGACTATCTTACTCCCCCCTATTTCACTGCTAATAGGAGTGATCAGAATGGCTGGGATCATCCTGTCAGCTGTAATCGTTCTTAAAAGTTTGTTTTCACTGCTCGCTACATTTTTTCTTTTAAAATTTTTAAAACCGCTAGAGCCGTATTCTTTTTCAAGTTCTTGTTTTTCTTTGGATTTTGTGTTAGAAACACTATTTTTTATAGAGATTGGAGGTTGCGTTTCTTTTTGGCTGCTAATACGAGACGCTAAAATCACCAGGCGGGATTTTTCATCTTCGTTAGCGGTATTGTAGTTGGAAGGATTGGAGGTAACAGTAGGTTTGGTTTTAAGTATATCTTTTGGTAAGTTTGGTAAATTATTAACTTGTTTTTGAGTGGCTATAATATTGCAATCATCATCTATTAAATTACCCTTACTATCTGTTATCTGACCCTTACAAGATTTTTTAATTCTTTCTTCTTTAATTTCTTGTTTAACGACATTGTTCTGTGGTAGGATTTTCTTTTCATCCGCTTTTTTGTAGAGATAGTCAGAGATTGGAAACTTACCTTTAACATATTTTTTCACTGCTTTAGGCGAGCTATCATCATAAAGGAAAAACCATGTGCAAAAAATAAGCATCAAAACAATAAAGATACTTACAATCGGTGCGTTTCTAATTACTATAAAAAAGCCCATTATTTTTTAATCTCTTTAATAGGGTCCGCTTGATTTTGTTTTTTGGTGTTATTTAGCCCCTTTTGATGCTTCTCTAAACCATCAGTGGTTTTTAGTCTTTCAATATAGGGGATAGGCACGCAATATTGGGTTTTGATGGTGTGTTTTTTAGCGTTCTTTTTCAAATCTTTTTGCAAAGGCTTAGGAGCTTTTATGATGTTTTTAACCTCTTCTAAAGTCTTAACTTCTTCTTCATTTAAGGCTCGGCATTTTTCATTTGGAGTTTGGTTTTTGATTTGAGCTAACAACTCCGTTACGCTAATGGCATTTTTAGGTTGAGGCGTAGTGTCTTCAATCAAGTGGATGTTGTTTCGTTTGGCTTTCATGGCTTCATCTTGTTCTAAAAGCCTTTTTAAAAGCATGAAGTCCTTAGACTTTTGGTATTTGCGCTTGTCTCTTCTTACGCACACGTATTCCTTACCGCTCCTTAAAGTCCATTTTTTAGAAATGTCTTCAGCAATAATGTAATTCCCTACCACACGGCTATTGATAGGATTATCATACCCATCTACAACCTTATAGGTGTAAGGAAATTTTGAAAAGGCTTGATCCCTGTCATATCTAAAATAAGTGTATTTGCCATCATCAAAGACATCTAGCGCCTTTATATCAAGTGCGTCATCACTGGGTTTTTTATAGAGCCACAAACTCCACCAGGTGCGTTTGTGTTTGGGGTTTTGCAAATAACCACGATTGATTTTAGCTTTTTCAATGAAAATGTGATTGACTTCATCTCCAATTCTTATAAACTTGCCATCATCAATTTCCTTGCTCTCATAATTGATTTTTCTGTAGTCAAGCTTGTGCTTATCTTGTTTATTGGAGTTATCTGTTTCTGTTTTAGCCAATTGTTCTTGTTCCCTTTTTTCTAACTTGCTCTTAGACAAAATATTGAGCTTACCGATAGATCTTTTATTAGAAACAAACACTGAAAAATAGCTTTGAAACTTGCTGGTGTAAGTGGTGCTAAACAAGTAAAAGGTATAAATTGTGCCGCTCGCTCCGACTACGGTTAGGTTCGTATCCACCCCTATAAGCAAGGGTTTGATCACTAGCATGTTGGATAAATCGTAATGATCATTAGTGGGGTAAGTGAGTTCAAAACCGCTAGGATCTCCTAAGCTTACATAGATAATAGGATCATTATCAAAAATAAAAGTGGTAGTCATCGCATAGCGTAAGCGGATTTTGTTGGTGTTGCCTGCCACATATAAGACATTGAAATTATTGTCTTGCAATTTTCTATTTTTAGAAAAATACACGCTCTGTAAGGCTTTTAAATCCATAAGTTGTTTGGCTTTTTCTTTGTTTTCTTGTTCTTTGAAACTTTCTAAACTATCAGATTTTGCTGGGATAAGATTGTTGTTTTCTTTGCCATGTTCAAAAGAACTTGTAGGATCAGTTTCATTTGCATTGTTCCTAAAAATATCCTCTTCAGCGTTAAGTAAAGCGCAATACAAAAATAGCGATAGAGTAAATTTTTTCATTATTGTTCCTTAACATCTTTATATTGGCTCATGTGAGGGTCTTTTTTCTCGGTATGGATAATCCTAGATTTCACACCATCATCTTTGACTTTATTTTTCTCATCTAAATCTTTTAAAATCGCAATTTCAGTTACATCATAACCTGTAACAATAAAGCCTGTAGGGTTTAAGGGAACAGATTTTGTATCAATTTCAATAGGTTCAAATTCAAAGGTCATAATTATTCTATAACGCTTTTTGCTTTCTAACTTTTCTTTATTAAAAAGTTGTGCGGATATTTCAATATTGGCTTGGGTTTTACTGATTAAAGCGATATTGATAATGCTAATTTTTTGTGTTAGATTTACATTAGTGTAAATGCTATGTTCATAAGAAACCAGTTTTTCAAAAAAATCCCACACTTCAAATGCGCTTTGCAACCTAATGGTTTCGTGGGCTATTTCGTTTTGCTCTTTTATACTTGAAATATTTTCTCTATTATTGACATAAGACGCTACCAATTGTCTCACAAGCGCTTGATTGGCGCGGATGCTCTTGTCTGCTCTTTTGACTATGGCAAAATTTTGTGTAGCGTTTGAAAAGGTTACTAAATACGGCACTTTTTCTTTTAACGGCAATAAGCATACAATAATAATGGCTTCTATAAGGGCTAGAGCAAAAAAGAACACCGCACTGCTAAAAATCCAATCGCCAATTTTACGCTCTGCTTGAAAAAGCACATCAGCTTCTTTGACTCCATCAAACAGCATAGTGCTTTGTAACATATCACGCTTTTTTAAGCCAACTTTTTTTAAAAATCCATTGAGTGTTTTTTCTCTTTGTGTCTTTTGTTGCTCTTTGGCTTTAGCTTTGACTTGTTCTTCAAGCTCTTCTTCGTTTATTGCTTTAGCCTTAACATATTTTTCCCAATCATCGCCATATTTTTCTTTTAATCTTTCTTCTAAAACCTTAGGCAACTCCCATGCGCTCACGCAAACTTTTTCCATTTTATGCCTTAAAGCCTTTTTGAAGATTCTCTAAGTTCGTGCAAGGGCTTTTATACATTTCATATTGTTTATTAGAGCAACCCACAAGAATAATTATTACATAGCAAATAGATACAAGTTTTAATACCATCACTTATCCTTTTTAGGCATTTTTTTACTATGTTCTTCTATAAACCTCATGCACGCAAACTTGTCTTTTTTTGTCATATCAGAAGCTTTTATTTGAAGAGTTTTTTCTATAGTTTCTACAAAATTAAGTTGTTTTTCAGTGGGAGGTATCATTTCTTTTTTTGTAGCAGAAGCGTTGTTATTGCTATTATTTCTATATAAGTTAGAAATTTCTGTACCTAATTTCTTTTGGATATTTTGCATTAAATCAAGATAAGCGCTTTTACCATCTTCTATAATCATATCTAGCATTTCTTCTAATTTTTTGGTAAAACTATCATCCACTTTAGAAATAGCAATCCATTGTGTTTGGCTATCATTTAAGAAGAAATCAACGATGCTTTTACCCAAAGCCGTGGGCGTGATCTTTCTATTTTTGCCCTCTAATGTGATGTAATTTTTGTTTTTTAAGATCTCAAATACACTTGTATAAGTGCTAGGTCTTCCTATACCATAGGTCTCCATCATTGCAATAAAAGTGCTTTCAGTATAAGGGCTAGGAGCTTTAGTTTTTATTTCTTTGATATTAAAATCTAAAATAGGCATTTGAGTTTTTAATTGCAAGCTAGAAAAATCAAGATCGCTTTCAATCTCTTCTTCATCTTTCTTTTCTTCTTCTAAATCTTTAATCGCTTTAAAACCTTTAGATTTGAGTTGGCTAAAACTGCATTTAAAGCTGTGCGTTTTTACCTTAAAGTTTAAAGTTGTGTTTTCATAAATAGCGTTTTTGCTTTGAGAACAAATGGTGTTAAAAAAGATAAGCGTATAAACTTTTAAATCATCAATATCTGTAATATTGTGTTCCTCACACACTTTTTTAAGATCTTCATAGCAGTGAGGGTGTGTAATTCTTATAGCCTCATGCGCTTCAGCTTGCGAATTTTTACCAGCCCTATATTCTCTGTATTCATACACGCTAGGATAAATACTTTCAAAAAACACTTTATGCTCTTGCAAGTATTCTTTACTTAACGCTTCGCTATCGGTGCGAATATAAGTAATCAATCCAGCTTCAAAAAGTTTTTGGGCGTGTTCTTGGATTTGCTTAACGCCCATTTCTAAAATTCTAGCCCCATCTTTTAAAAGATTGGAAGTGGTGAAAGGTTTAGGTGGAGTTTTTTCTTTATCTTTTTGCTCTATTGCGTCTAAAAAAGCTAATGGGTTAAGATTGTTTTTTAAGTCATTTAAAAAATTTTGGGCTAATTCTTTAGTCTCAAACACTTTCCTTTTATCCTCTTCTACTAAAGCAATAGAGATTTGAGAACCTAGCGCATCAATAATAGCTTCTATGCTATAACTTAATTTCTCATCATTATTCTTTTGCTCAAAGGCTTGGATTTTTCTGTCTAATTCTACTAGAATGGAAAGAGCAGGGGTTTGAACCCTACCAGCACTCACTTCAAAATTCTTAATGTTTTTGCGCAAATAAGGCGTTAAAGTAAAACCTATAAATTGATCGCTTACAATCCTACCTAGCCAGCTATAATAGAGATTGGGATTGCTTTGAGAAAATAGCACAGCATTATTCAAGCCTTTTTCCACACCGCTTTTTGTGATTTCATGAAACTCCGTGCGATAAATTGTTTTAGCCAGATTTTTGATTTTTTCATAAAATTTATAGCCTATGCCATAACCTTCTCTATCAGGGTCAGTAGCAATATAGACTACTTTATCTTTACATTGATTGATCATGTAATTGATATGAGTGGATCTATCTTTTTTCTTATCTGTGCTTTTTTTGATTTCAAAAATAGGGTTAAATTCTTTACTCACTTCAATATTGACTAGCTCAACAAAATGCCCACCAGTTGCAAAAACAAATGAACTTCCTGTTAATTCTTTGATTTTAATGATTTTATTAGGACTTTCTATGATAAATACGCAGTTTTTATACATATTGAACTTTCTCGCTTTCTTTTTTAATTTTAGTTTTTAAATACTCTTCCTTGTAAGTTTCTTGGTTTGTTTTTTTAAGGTCATTGAGGATTTTTCTATTACCAGCATTGCTATCAAGGATATAAAGTAGTTCTTGCAAATCTTTTTTTAAATCAATTTCAATAAAAGCTGAAGCGTTTGTAACGATATTTTTTACTAGTACTTGTCTGGCTCTCATATCCGTGTTGTGCAAGAAATTGATTTCACTATCGCTTAATGGGACGCCACATTCTATTAATTCATCAGTATCTTTTGTGGGGTAGATAATCACTTGAGAAAGGTTGCCTATCAAACTCTTTGCTTTATCAATGCCTAATTCTTTGACTTGAGATATTTTTTGAAACGCCATGCAAAGTGTTCCGTTGATCTTTCTAGCTTGAGCGAGCGCGTTAGTGATATAGGCAAACATTATAGGATGCATAATGTAGTCTTTAGTTTCATCAATGAATAGGAAAAAAGGTTTGTTGTGTTCCTTTGCTTCAAAAAACAATTTGTGGAACAAATACATAGCAATTAGCCCCATAAGTTTTTTATCATGAGCAAAAACATCCATATTGATCACGCTTAAAGGACTTTTAGAAAAATCCAAACAATCTTGAAAATTTTTAAAATAGACTTTTTCCCCTTGTGATTTTAAAATCTCATTAAAATCTTGTTCGCTAGAGCCTAAATTTTTGGCAATTTCTAATAAGTTTATTTGATTTTTTTGTTCACCCATGTAATTATAAGTATCTCTAATAACCTTATCTATAGACTGAGAAGCCTTATTATCTTGTTGGTTATCGCTATCAATGTTAAGCATGAATTTAATCCAGTTTGCCAGAAATTGCCTATTTTCTTCTGTATCTTTTAAACTGAAAGGGTTGATGTAAAAACCACCATCTGTATTAGCAGTATTGTATTGCCCTTCAAAAAAGTCAGTCATAATCTCTAAACCATTCATTCTGTCAAGAGCCACCACGCTCATATCGTATTTAGTTAGTAAGTTGGCGATTAAAAAACTAATAAAAGTGGATTTACTGCTCCCTGTGCTACCAATTATCATGGTATGCCCTACAACATTGTCGTTTCTATCTCTACCTTGCTTAGCTTGAAAATTGAAAAAGTGGGCTGATCCATTTTGATTTTTAAACACGCTGACAGGACAATCCCCCCAACTATTTTCTTTAAAGCCTTCTTGATATTTTTCAAACATAATCAAACTAGCAATATTTTGACTAGTTTGAGGTCTTAGGCGTGAATTTAAAAAATTTCTTTCAGGAAAAAATGAAAAAAATATAGGACGCATATTGATGCTTTCTAAAACCGCTGAAAAGCCTTCTTTCTTCAAAGTGTTATATACAATAATTGATTTTTCATCTAATTCTTTTTTGGAATTAGCAAAAACCATAATTGATAAACTAACCTTTTGTATTTGCACCCTATCAGTAGAAACCATTTATTCTAAATCGTCTATATTTTGATAGCTAATGTTTTTAGAGCGTTTTTTACGCTCTCTAATGAAAAACAAAGCTCTTTCTTTATCCATAGTTTCTATAGTAAGAAAAATATCTAAGCTAAATTTTTCACACAAAAGATTAGATAAAGCCAAAGAAGTGATATTATCCACATCATAAGCTTTCACAGCAATAAAACGCTTAAAAGTCTCTATTCCGTTAAAGTCGTGTATAAAGTGGTCTTTTTTAAAATACAAATGAGATTGGATATTCCCATCGCTCAATCGTCCTTGCTTGTATTTAAGATCACAATAATGACCATTACAATATTCGGCGTATAAATTCAATAAAGCGTCTGAACTTAAAAATTTAGGCTCAAAGTCTGTTAATACAGAACTCATCTTATTTAAAATTTCAGATAGAAGAGTTGCTTTATCTTGCAATTCTTTATTTTCTATTGCATTCTTTTTCACTTTATATGAGTTTTTAGGATTATCTTTTAATGGCTCTTCTTCATCATTGTTTTTATATTTATCAGTAGTCATTTTAGCTTTCCACTTTTCTAAAAGCCCTTTTATATTGACGCTTTTTGTTTCAATAATTAAATAGTAAGTTGTGATATAAAATTCTTTATTTTTTTCATAAGTATTAACAATTTTTTTAGCGTATTTACTCACACCATCTTTGTTGTAAATGGTTTGAGTTTTTATATTTCTTCGTTTAGCAACAATTCTTAGCGTAACACCATCTATCAATTCATTCAAAGCTTGTGTTCTGTATAAAAATTGTGTAGCCACCTCTTCTTTATCAAAATTTGAATAAGTTATTCCACATAAAGATATTGCTCCTACTAAGTTTCCTTTATGCGTTAACACAAACTTTTCATCAAATTTCCCATTGATATTGTTTTCTTGAACTAAAGAATATTGGCTAGGAATACAAAAATTTAAAAAATTAAAAATAAGTCTTTTAAAACCCTCTAAACCAAGAAACATTTTTAAAACCCTTTAAGCATAATATTCTTTAGTGTCATTTTTTAGCGTTAGGTTTGCCAAGATAATGTTTGTAATATCTTCATCAAAAAATTCTAATATGTAAAACATTGTTACCAATGCTACCAATAGCACCACGCCATACAATAAAGACCACACAAACAAGAAAGAAGCGCTCAAAAAAGAAATTATCCAACTATTCATATTAAGCTTTAAAAACTTCTCTTTTTTAGATATTTCTCTAACATTGATGGTCTCTACATAATTTAAAATCATTCACCCAACTCCAAATAATTTAGTGGCAATCGTTTGGGCGTTTGCAATAGCGATAGTGGCTAAAATTATTCCTATACATTTCCACGCAATTTCTCCTAACCTGTCTAGGTTTTTAACTACATAAATACCCACACAAATCACAATAATTGCACCTATTGCTTTCATAAAAGGACCGCTAGTAAAATTGATGATTGTTTGCAATGCATTAGACTGCCACACGCCAGTGCCACTTGCCAACAATAAATTGGGCATAGCTAACAGCATAAAATACAAAGCTCTTTCTTTGAAATTTTTACATTTCATAATCTACTCCTTGAATTGGTTTTTCATTTTCTTTTGTGTTGTTTTGTGAGATTGTTTGTTCTTGTGGTTTTATTAAGGATAAGCACTCATTTTTTAGAGCTTCTAATTTTTCTTTTTTCTCACCATCAAAAAACAAAGATTGTCTCTCTATTCTTTCTAAAAAGTTTTTTATCATTTCATTATTGATATGATTATTACCGATCAAATTGGTTAGTTTTAAGTCATCGTTACAATCCTTAGAATATGGGATAAAAACATTAGGCATATTTCCTGTATGTTTATAAATGATTTCTTCACTAATCTGTGTATAGATTTGTCCGTTTTTATCATTGTCATAGGCTAAAACAATATTTAAAGACAAATCAGGTTTATTTACAGGCTCAGGCTCTGTGGTTTGGATTTGCTTGTTCTGCGTAAATAGATTACTCATTGCTTGTTGTTTTAAATGGGTTAAATCCATAATGCGCCCTTTTAAAATAATAGGCGTTGCATCATTAGGGCTTTTATAATACGCCCTTGATTGATCCACAGAAACTTTTTTATCTATGTAATCATAAATACCCAAAGCCTTAGCGCAAAGATTGTTAAAGGCACTAAAATCATCGTTACAATTAAAATCTTGACCTATAGGTTGTTGTGTAGGGATAATGATTCTAAATCTTTCAGCAATGTGTCCGTGCTTTTCTTTATTATGGTTTCTTGATGGGATAATAAGCGTTTCTATGCCATGTTTTTTAAAGAGACTTTTAGTTTCTTCTAGGCTAATATTAGGTTTATCTTTGTCATTATCTATATCAAAAATAAGCAAGTTAGAAAAGCCTTTGGTGTTATGGGTATTTCTATAGTTATTCTTATAGATCGCGCTTGAATAATGGTAGTTTGTAATCACCTTAACTAATTCATCTAAACTTTTTACGCTTTCATTAACCCAATCTTTAGCTGGCATAAAATCTGTGCTACTAGGATATTTAGCCCTTGAAAAATGGATAGTTAAATTATCTCTAGTGGTGTTTGTTTTATTTTCAATTTTTGTTTGAGTGCCTTTATACAATTCAAAACTCTGAGCCTTTTTAAGATAGTCAGCGTATTCTTTGCTTTTAGATTGCTCAATGTCGCTCAATAATTTTTCTAAAAAAGCGTCCAATTTCTCAGCATTAAATTGCCCATTACAGCTTAACAGAATACTCTCACAAGCATTGAGCTTTCTTAGTTGCAAATAACTCATGCTATCAATAATGCTTTCACTCAAAACAATATTTTTAACCAGCTTTAAATCCTTAGGGGTCAGCATTTCTATACCTTTTTCCCCCTTATTTAAAGCATTGATAGGTCTGCTTAATACTTGATTATTTAAGCTAGTCATAGGATTTTCCAAGCGTCTAGTGTAAGAAATGATCTCATTAGAATGGCTATTTTTGGAATATAAGAAGTTAGGCACACACATGTTATTATGTTTGTCTTTTTTTAAAGAGTGGTTATAGACTAAAAACAGATTACCATTAAGCTTTCTTTTTTCTAACATTTTGGAATTGGTTAAATCATAAAGTTCAAATTGATTGAATTTATCAATAATTTTTTGTTGCTCTTTAGATTTATCCGCTTCTTTACTGGCTAGTCTAAGAGTATTTTCTTTTATGGTGTTATCATTTACGCTTAAGCCTTGCGTAAAACCCATTAAATCTAAATTTCTGTTCTTACAAAAATTGATAATATTGCCGCTATCAGCTTTATTGTCACAGTTTAAATAAAACCATTGAAAATTAGCGTTTTGTCTTACAAGAAGCTTTTCATTGCTATTACCATAAACTTTCCAAATTTTAGTGCTTTTTTGTGCGTTCAATCTATAACCATTTCTTTCTAAAAGGCTATCTAGTGGTAAGTGTATAGCGTTCTTTACATAAGCCATAATATAAGCCTTTATGCGCATCCTCTTAAATCTTTAGATTTAACGCTCAATCTATGAAAACCTCTTTGCAAATTTTTCAATACAATAGCTTTTTGATAAGGGCATTTGTTACTGGGGAGTGCTTTTTTGCTCAAGCTTTTATAATTGAGCGTAAAAATTGTCTGTGTGTCATTTAGAGGATTAAAACTAAAAAGCAAGTCGTTAAATTGTCTGAATTTATTAAAAACGATCTCTTTAAGCTCGCAAATTTGATTATTAACTCTATACTTCACGCTTTTTAGCCTTTGTGTGTTCTTTTGTAAAAAGTTAATAATTTTTAAAAAAAAGGGGGAAGGGAGTGTGTTTTTATTAAATTTACTCCCTTGAAACTCCTTATTTTTTGTGAAGTCTTTTAAATAGATATACACATAGCCTGGCTTATTTTTTACCGCTTCAATTAATCCTTGAGCTTCCAAATCATTGATTGCGTTTCTTAAAGACCTATCTACACACTGATGCACTTGCGTGTAATAGTGTCTACTTAATGCAATTTTATTGCTTTTTGAACCTAGTGCAATCTCACAAAGCTCTCTGTAAAGCCTTCTAGCACCAACCCCACCAAATAAAGTGCTATAAAACCTATCTTCAACAACTTTTCTAAAGATTTCTACATTAACATCTGGATAGTTTTGGAAATAAAATTGTTGTGTCTTTTTGGAAAATTTAACATTGTCCAAAAACATTTCTTGGCACTCTTTAGAATTTAAGTGCAGTTTAGGGATTTTAAAAAACTTCATAAACTTCCTTTAAAAAGAAGCTTAGATAAGAGTTTTATAAATAATTACATTCTCCAAAGAATGAACCCACGCACCGTCGCCCTTTAGAAAACTTGCTTATAAGTTTAAAAGACCATTTCAATAAAGAATTTAAGATTGAGCATGAACCTAAAAGAGAGCGAGGAAGTCAGCCTGATTTTCGCATCTCTTATCAAGGGCTAAACATCGGCTATATAGAAAATAAAAGGGTAGGGACTGATCTTAGCCAGCTCTTAAAAAGCGATCAAATCCTTAAATACTTAGAATTAAACCCTAATCTCATGCTCACCGATTACCTTAATTTCGTGTGGGTAGGGAAAGATGAAAATAATGAGCCTTCAATTAAAAGAGGAATTTCTATCGCTAGCCTTGATGAACTCTCTAAACCCCTAAAACCCAACCCACAAACCGAGCGCGATTTAATTGAATTGTTCAAAAGCTTTTTCAATCACGAAGCAGCCCCTATCACTAACGCTAAAGATTTCGCAACGCATTTAAGCACGCCTACCAAGTATTTAAAAGACGCTTTAATCCAATACCAAAAAGACACGCAAGTTTCTAGTATTTTTAAGAATTTTAAAGAATATCTTTATGAAGAATTGAGTTTTGAAGACTTTAGCGATGCGTTCGCTCAAACGCTCACCTACAGCCTTTTTATAGCCAAGCTCAACCACCCTTTTGAAAAAATTAATTTGGATAATGTGAGGAGTTCCATCCCTAAAAATTTCGCTGTGATCAGAGAAATGGCGGATTTTTTAAAGAAACTTGATGAAATTAAAGAAATCCAATGGCTTTTAAATGAAATTTTAAGCTCGATAAATCATGTTGATATGGATTCTATCATTAAAGATTTGAATGACGATAAAGACCCTTATTTGCATTTTTATGAAACCTTTTTAAGTGCTTATGACCCTAAATTGCGAGAGAGTAAGGGCGTGTATTACACCCCAGATTCTGTGGTGAAATTCATCATTAACGCTTTGGATAGTTTGCTTAAAACGCATTTCAAAGACGCTCCCTTAGGCTTAAAAAGCGCTTTGGATAACGAAAATATCAAGCTCTTAGATTTTGCCACCGGCACGGGCACTTTTTTATTAGAGGCGTTCAGGAAAGCCCTAGAAACGAGAAAAACAAGCGATGGAGGCATCTCCACTAAAGAGGACAAATACCAAAACCTCTTGAAGCAATTTTATGGATTTGAATACTTGATCGCTCCTTATGCGATCGCTCATTTGAATCTCAGCCAAGCCTTTAAGGAGGAATTTAAAAAGCCTCTCAAAGAAAACGACGCGCTTAAGATTATTTTAACCAACACCCTCATACAGCCTAGTGAGATCGTTGCTTATCGTGGGCTAAACCCGATTTTTGAAAAAGAGCTTAAAAGCGCTCAAGAAATTAAAAAAGATGAAAATATCCTTATCATCACCGGCAACCCCCCTTATAGCGGGGCGAGCAGTAATGAGGGCTTGTTTGAATGGGAAGTGAAAGCCACTTACGGCATAGAACCTGAATCTCAAACCATAGAAATTGAAAAAAATGTTAAGCTTACCGATAAAATCCAAACGCTTTTAAAGAATGTTCAAAAACAAAAAGAAAGCAGTAGTAAAGACGCCCTAAAGGCTCTTAAAAACCTCCATTCCAAATACAAACTGCAAAAGGAGAAAAACCCTAAATGGCTATTAGACGATTACGTGAAATTCATGCGTTTCGCTCAAAACAAGATCGAATCATTAGGGCATGGCCTTTTTGGCTTTATCTCTAACAACGCCTTTTTAGATAACCCTACTTTTAGGGGGTTAAGGCGCTCTCTTTTAGAATGCTACGATGAGCTTTATATCTTAAATTTGCATGGAAATGCGAGGAAAAAGGAGGAAACCCAACAAGGCACAAAAGATGAAAACGTTTTCAATATCATGCAAGGCGTGTCCATTAACCTCTTTGTCAAAAAGGCGCAAGCCACCAAGCAAAAAATCTATTATTATGATGTGTATGGCGAAAGGGCTGAAAAATACGCCTTTTTAGCCCAAAATGATTTGAATAGCATTGAATGGCTTGAGCTTGCCCCAAGAGAGCCTTTTTACTTACTCATACCCCAAAAAACGCCTTTGTTAGAGGAATACGAACAAGGCTTTAGCGTTCAGGATATGTTTCAAGTTGGAGGTACCGGCATTTGCTCTAAACGAGACCATGTCGTTTTCCATAAAGACAAAGAAAGCTTGCTCAAGCTTTTAAAAAATTTTTCAACCTTAGAACCCAGTGAATTACGCAGAGTTTATAATATTAAAAAAGATGGCAGAGATTGGCGTTTAGAATATGCTATTAAAGACGTTAAGGCAAACGCTAACAATTTAGAAGAATACATTGTTTCGTGCCAATACCGCCCTTTTGATTTTTACTACACTTATTATACCGGTAAATCAAAGTCTTTCACCGCTTATCCACGAGGCGAAGTCTTCAAGCACATGTTACCCCCCCCCCCCAACAAACCCTAAAACACCCAATCAAACGCACCAAAATGTCGCGCTAAATATTGCACGACAAAGCAAAATGCATGGCGAATGGCGTTATGTGATGGCACATAAAGAATTAGTTGATATAAATCTAATAGCTTCGGCAGGAAGCATGGGGGTAGGATATAATTACCCCCTTTATCAATTCAAACACCCCAACTACACCGAAAATTTTACGCCAGAGTTTAGAAGCTTTATAGACAAGCATTATAGCCACCCTTTTGAGCCGCTAGAGGTTTTAGGCTATATCTATGCACTATTGTATTCCCCAAACTACCGCAAGCGTTATGAAGAGTTTCTCAAAGCCGATTACCCTAAAATCCTTTTCACAAACAATAAAGATTTGTTTAGGGCTTTAAGCCTTTTAGGGATTGAACTAATCGGCTTGCATGTCTTAAATAAAGAAAGCCTGAATCACAGCTTTAACAAATTAAAAGACGCCACCATAGGCGAATCCTGCTACAAAGAAGCACATGATGGCATCATCAAAAACCCTCTCATAACGAACCAGAACAACGCCTTTACATCAACCATAGCGCTTATTTTAGGGGGGTGAGTCAAGAAATTTATGATTATAGAATAGGGGGGTATGGCGTTTTAGACAAGTATTTAAAAAGCCACAAAAACGAGCCTTGCGACTTTGATCATGTAACCTGTATCATTAAAGTCATCGCGCGCACGATTGAAATCCAAAAAACGCTTGGATTTTTGACGAGCGATTTGCCCCATTTAAAAGGGAATGACAGCAAAGCCTTAATACAAGAAATCTTGCAAAATCCACCCCCCCCCCCATTTAATACCAATATCGCCCTTATCTTATCGCGCCAAGCCAAAGCCATCGGAGATTTTGACTTTGATGCCGCATTCATCAGCAAAGAAGCGAGCGATCTCAACATCTCTTCCGGAGGTGGGGGTTCAGCTTTCCCCTTATTCTGTATTGCCTAATCTGGCTCTCATTTGCGATAGAGGCTCTAAAGTAAGCCCCATTTCTAATGTTTTTGTAACGGGCATGCTTTGCGATTTGCATTTGAATGGATCGGGGAGTTATGCGTTTTTGTTGTATCGTTTAGGCTCAAAATGAGTGAATGAATGGGCATGTTATCTAAATTTTAGATAGAATAAACGCAAAAAATTGAATAAAACCTTAAAGGTGATTCTTTCTAATCTCAAAAATGGGTGGTGCTATTAACAATGACAAAACGACTTTTTAAAGGGTTGTTAGCGATTTCTCTTGCTGTGAGTTTGCATGGTGGTGAAGTTAAGGAAAAAAAGCCGGTCAAGCCGGTTAAAGAAGATCCGCAAGAATTAGCGGCTAAAAGGGTGGAAGCGTTCAGTCGTTTCTCTAATGTGGTTACAGAAATTGAAAAAAAGTATGTGGATAAAATCAGTATTTCTGAGATCATGACTAAAGCGATTGAAGGCTTGCTCTCTAATTTGGACGCGCATTCAGCGTATTTGAACGAAAAGAAGTTTAAGGAATTTCAAGCCCAAACCGAGGGCGAATTTGGGGGGCTTGGGATCACGGTGGGCATGCGCGATGGCGTTTTAACCGTTATTGCCCCCCTAGAAGGTACTCCCGCTTACAAGGCTGGGGTTAAATCAGGCGATAACATTTTAAAAATCAACAACGAAAGCACGCTGAGCATGAGCATTGATGATGCGATCAATCTCATGCGTGGCAAGCCAAAGACCCCTATTCAGATCACCATTGTGAGAAAAAACGAGCCAAAACCCTTGGTGTTTAACATCATTAGAGACATCATTAAACTCCCCTCTGTCTATGTGAAAAAGATTAAAGAAACCCCTTATCTGTATGTGAGAGTGAGTGGTTTTGACAAGAATGTTACCAAATCGGTTTTAGAAGGCTTAAAAGCTAACCCTAAGGCTAAGGGGATCGTGTTGGATTTGAGGGGGAATCCTGGAGGGCTATTAAACCAGGCGGTGGGCTTGTCTAACCTCTTCATTAAAGAGGGGGTTTTAGTCTCTCAAAAAGGCAAAAATAAAGAAGAAAATTTAGAATACAAGGCTAATGGCAGAGCCCCTTATGCCAATTTGCCTGTTGCGGTGTTAGTCAATGGCGGTTCAGCGAGTGCGAGCGAGATCGTCGCAGGGGCACTGCAGGATCACAAGCGAGCCATCATTATCGGTGAAAAAACCTTTGGTAAGGGAAGCGTGCAGATGCTGCTCCCTGTCAATAAAGACGAAGCCATTAAAATCACGACCGCACGCTACTATTTGCCGAGCGGGCGCACCATTCAAGCTAAGGGGATCACGCCTGATATTGTGATTTATCCGGGTAAAGCGCCAGAAAATGAAAACAAATTCAGCTTGAAAGAAGCGGATTTGAAACACCATTTAGAGCAAGAGCTTAAAAAACTTGATGATAAAACCCCTAATTCCAAAGAGGCGGATAAAGACAAGAAAAATGAAGAGGAAAAAGAGGTTACTCCTAAAATGATCAACGATGATATTCAGCTAAAAACCGCTATTGACAGCTTGAAAACCTGGTCTATCGTGGATGAGAAAATAGATGAAAAAGCGCCTAAGAAGAAATAAAAACTCATGGGGTTTTTATTTGAAAAATCGTTAATGAGTTTTTTCGCTCATTCAATCAAAATCCTTAAAATCACCAGTTTGATTTTAAGCTTTTTGGTAAGCTTTTGGACAAGCTTTTTGGTTGCTGAAAACACTTCTGAGTCAGAAGAAATCAAGGCTAAAGTGGTTTATGTGAAAATCCCCCAATTAGAAGATTTGGAAAACAACCCGGTTTATATCGGTCAAATTATAGGCGTAACTTATGATTTATTGCTGTTTGACGCTGAGTTTTTGGAAGCCAAAATCAAGGACGGGTTGGATAAAACCCAAATTGAGCTTTTAAACAAGATGCCTAAATGGAAAAAGGTGGAAAAAGAGCTTTTTAGAGCGACTTATTATTACAAGATTAAGGGCGTAAAAGCGAGTATCCCGTCCTTAGAAGTGAGCGCGTTTTCCAATAAAGACAAATACATCGATCATTCCATAGCCCCAAAAGTTGCTTTGCAGGTAACGGATTTGTCCAAAAACCCTCGTTATGCGAATGTCATGGCCAAAGATTTACAAGTTGTGCAATACAAAACCAAAGATTATGACGATAAAAACAATATTTTGGTGATGGAATTAGCGTTCAAAGAAGCCACTTGGGAAGATTTTCATATCAAAGAAGCGATCAAACAGGGGTTTGATAACGCCTCTTTAAACCAAATCAAGGCTAAAGAAGGGAGCGTTTTTTATTATTGCGTGTTGCCTAAAACCCTTCAAAACCTTTCTTTTGATTATTTTTCGCTTTCAAATAAGCAATTTAAAACCTTATCTTTTTCAACCATTCCCACTCAAGACACTACCGGTATTCAAAGCGATCTCATCCCTAAAAACAATTTTTTAGTCTTTTCTAATGTGGCGTTGCTCGCTTTGTGCGTGTTTTTCTTGGTGCTGTTTTTCATTTTTGGGCGCAAACTCATTTTTTTAGGGCTTGGGGTTTTGTGCTTAGGGTTTGTTTTGTATCACCTTTTATTCACGCAAAAATCAGCCCTATTGCTCGCTCATAAAAAAATCCGCATTCTGCCCACGCAAAATTCCACCATTTTAGGGCTTTCTAAAAATGAAATGCCGATTAAAATCTTAGGTTCGCATGATGATTATTATAAAATCCTAACGCCGCATGAACAAATAGGATGGGTCAAAAAAAATGAAGTCAAATAGTTTGAGAGCGATTTATAGGGCTTTAGTGATCGCTATAGGCTTAGCCGTTATCATTGTTTTCAATTATTTTAACCGCAAAAACAATAACGCGCGCTCTAGCCGTAAAACTTGCGCGTGTTTTTTCACGCTCACCGGGGTTACTTTAGAAAAAATAGGTGCTTTTGATACGGACGCTAAATTCATTGTCTTAAACCACCAAAGCTTACTAGACATTATTTATTTAGAAGCCTACCACCCCAGCAATATTTGCTGGATCGCTAAAAAAGAGCTGGGCGAAATCCCTTTTTATGGGCATGCCTTAACGGATACGGGAATGATTTTAATTGACAGAGAGGATAAAAAGGGGATCGTGAGCCTTTTGAAAGCGTGTAAGGAAAAGCTAGACCAAAACCGCCCTTTAGTGATTTTCCCTGAAGGCACTAGAGGCAAAGGGGGAGAAAAATTCCTCCCTTTCAAGCAAGGGGCTAAAATCATCGCCGAAAAATTCCAGCTCAAAATCCAGCCCATGGTGTTAATCAATTCCATTAAAATCTTTAATTCCAAACCCCTAGAAGCCTATAAAGCCCGCACCCGTTTAGTCATGCTAGAAAGCTATACGCCTGATTTTAACTCGCCCACCTGGTATGAAGAATTACAAGAACGCATGCAAAAAGAGTATTTAAAACACTACCATGAACTAAACGCATGAAGCTTTTTGACTACGCTCCTTTGAGCTTGGCTTGGCGGGAGTTTTTGCAAAGCGAATTTAAAAAGCCTTATTTTTTAGAAATAGAAAAACGCTACCTAGAAGCCCTAAAAAGCCCTAAAACCATTTTCCCTAAAAGCTCTAATCTGTTTTATGCACTCAATTTAACGCCCCCTAGTGCGGTTAAAATCATCCTTTTAGGGCAAGACCCCTACCATTCCACCTACCTAGAAAATGAGCGAGAATTGCCGGTGGCGATGGGCTTAAGCTTTAGCGTGGAAAAAAACGCCCCCATCCCCCCAAGCTTAAAAAATATTTTTAAAGAATTGCATGCGAATTTAGGCGTGCCTGTGCCTTGTTGTGGGGATTTGAGCGCGTGGGCTAAAAGGGGCATGCTGTTATTGAACGCCATTTTAAGCGTGGAAAAAAATAAGGCCGCTTCGCACCAATATATTGGCTGGGAAGCTTTTAGCGATCAAATATTGATGCGCCTTTTTGAAACGATCTCCCCTTTAATCGTGGTGTTATTAGGGAAAGTCGCCCAAAAAAAGATCGCGCTAATTCCCCCTAATAAGCATATCATCATCACAGCCCCTCACCCTAGCCCCTTATCTAGAGGGTTTTTAGGGAGTGGGGTTTTTACAAGCGTTCAAAAAGCTTATAGAGAGGTTTATCGCAAGGATTTTGATTTCAGTTTGTGATTGATGCTTAATGAGACTAGAACCCCTTAAGAATGCCTTGATTTAAAAGCATTTGTGATAAAATATCAATTTTTAAATAAAGGGAAAACATGCCAATTAAAATCGCTATCAATGGGACCGGGCGCATCGGTTTGTGCGCTATAAGGGTCGCTAGTCAAAGAAAAGACGTGGAAATCGTAGCCATCAATTCTACCGCTGAATTAGAAACTCTTTTGCATTTGATACGCCATGATAGCGTGCATGGGCATTTTGAAGCCAAACTGAATGCCAATAGAACTTTAAATATCGGGCATAGTAAAAATATTTTAGTGTTGAGCGAGCGAGACATTAACAAGCTTGATTTTTCTGCCGCTAACGCAGAAATCATCATAGAATGCACCGGCAAATTCAATTCCTTAGAGGCTTCAAGCGCTCATCTTAAAAACAGCGTGAAAAAAGTCATCATCTCCGCTCCCGCACAAAACGCCCCCACCTTTGTCTATGGGGTGAATCATAAGAATTACCATAACGAAAGCGTGATTTCTAACGCCTCTTGCACGACTAACGCTACCGCTCCTTTATTAAAAATATTAGATGAAGCCTTTAAAGTAGAAAATGCGCTTTTAACCACCATCCACAGCTATACTAACGATCAAAACCTTTTAGACACCAAGCACAAAGACATCCGCCGCGCTAGAGCGGCTAGCCTTAACCTTATCCCCACAAGCACCGGCGTGAGCAAAGCCATTTCGCTAGTCTTACCGCATTTAGGCCCTAAGATTACAGGCCTTGCGATTAGAGTGCCTACCCCTAATGTGAGCTTAGTGGATCTATCTTTGAGCTTTAAAAAAGTTGTGAGCAAAGCAAGCGTTCAGCATGCGCTTAAAGACGCCAGTAAGCATGCCTTTAAAGGGATTGTAAGCGTTGATGAAGAAAGGCTCGTTTCAAGCGATTTTATTTCTTCGCCTTTTAGCGCGATCGTGATTGATGATCAAATCATGACAATAGGCGAAAAAAATGCTAAAGTATTGGCATGGTATGATAATGAAATGGGTTATAGCGAGCGCTTGATAGACATGGTGCAATATATAGCGCAAAATTAAAAGAAAGGATTTTTCATGTTAGCTAAAATGTCGTTTATGCAAAACGTTAAAAACATTCAAGAAGTGGAAGTGAGCCATAAAAGGGTGCTTATTAGAGTGGATTTTAATGTGCCTTTAGATGAAAATTTGAATATTACCGATGACACGCGCATTAGAGAGAGCTTGCCTACCATCCAATATTGTATTGACAACAAGGCTAAGGATATTATTTTAGTGAGCCATTTGGGCCGCCCTAAAGGGGTTGAAGAAAAATTGAGCTTGAAACCTTTTTTAAAACGCCTTGAAAGACTCTTAAATCATGAAGTGGTTTTTTTTCAAAACATCGCGCAACTCAAGCAGGCTTTAAACGAAAACGCGCCCACAAGGATTTTTCTTTTAGAAAACATCCGCTTTTTAAAAGGCGAAGAAGAAAATGATGAAAATCTGGCTAAAGATTTAGCGAGCTTGTGCGATGTGTTTGTGAATGACGCTTTTGGCACGAGCCACAGAAAGCATGCCAGCACTTATGGCACCGCCAAATTCGCTCCCATAAAAGTGAGCGGGTTTTTACTCAAAAAAGAAATTGATTCGTTTTATCAAGCGTTTAACCACCCTTTACGCCCTCTATTGTTGATTGTAGGGGGGGCTAAGGTCAGCTCCAAACTCACCCTATTAAAAAATATTTTAGATCTCATTGACAAGCTCATCATTGCCGGGGCGATGAGTAACACCTTCTTAAAAGCTTTAGGCTATGATGTGCAAGATTCTTCTGTAGAAGACGCTCTAATCAATGACGCCCTAGAATTATTGCAAAGCGCGAAAGAAAAAAAAGTCAAAGTCTATTTGCCCATAGACGCTGTTACCACTGATGACATTCTTAACCCCAAACACATCAAAATTTCACCCGTCCAAGACATTGAGCCTAAGCACAAGATCGCTGATATAGGGCCTGCGAGCGTGAAATTATTTTCTGAAGTCATAGAGAGCGCGCCCACGATCCTATGGAATGGCCCCTTAGGCGTGCATGAAAAGCAAGAATTTGCCAGAGGCACAACCTTTTTAGCCCATAAGATCGCTGACACTTACGCTTTCTCGCTCATTGGGGGGGGCGATACCATTGATGCGATCAACCGCGCGGGCGAAAAGGATAACATGAGTTTTATTTCTACCGGTGGGGGAGCGAGTTTGGAATTGTTAGAGGGCAAAATTTTACCTTGTTTTGAGGTTTTGGATAAACGCCATTAACTCTAAGGATCGCTTATGGTGAACGTGTTTTTCAAACAGCAAAAATTTGTCATTAAAAAACGCTTTAATGATTTTAATGGTTTTGATATAGAAGAAAATGAAGTTTTATGGTTTGAGTTAATCAACCCTACGCCCAATGAATTAGCCACTCTAAGCCAAGAATACGCTATCCACTACAACACGGATCATTCCCAACGAGTCTCATCAGTTACCAAATACTGGGAAGACAGCTCCAGCGTTACGATCAACGCTTTTTTCACTAACCAGGATGAAAATGAGACTTTCCACACGGAAATGGCGACCTTTATTTTGTCCAATAACATTCTTTTCACGATTTATTACGGGACTTTGGAAATCTTTGATTCTATCCAAAAAAAGGTTTTGGCTAGCCCTAAAAAATTTGAAGACGGGTTTGATATTCTAACTAAAATCTTTGAAGTGTATTTTGAAAAAGGGGTGGAATGTTTGGAGTGGATCAACAAACAAACGAGCCTGTTGCGCAAAAACATCATTTTCAAAGAAACTTCTACGCATGATGATATTTTAGTGCGCTTGTCCAATTTGCAAGAATTTAATGTGGCTTTGAGGGATTCTTTTTTTGACAAACGGCGCATTATCACCGCTTTATTAAGGAGCAATAAAGTGGATAGCGATACTAAAAATAATTTAAATATCATTTTAACCGATTTTAGCTCTTTGGTGGAGTCTACAACGGTCAATCTCAACTCGCTTGATAACATTCAAAACCTGTTCGCTTCTCAAGTCAATGTGGAGCAAAATAAAATCATCAAGCTCTTCACTGTGGCGACTATGGCGATGATGCCCCCCACTTTGATTGGCACGATTTATGGCATGAATTTTAAATTCATGCCGGAGTTAGAATGGCAATATGGGTATCTTTTCGCGCTGATTGTCATGGCGATTTCTACGATTTTGCCTGTGCTCTATTTTAAAAAGAAAGGCTGGTTGTAGCCTTTTATGGAATTTTTATCCTCACTCCTAGACGCCCTTTCTACACCGCATGGCGTAATCTCCTTGGCTACGCTCACGCTTTTAGAGATCGTTTTAGGGATTGATAACATCATTTTTATCACGGTGATGGTTTATAAACTCCCCAAACACCAGCAAAATAAGGCCATGATTTTAGGCTTGGGTCTGGCTATGATCGCTCGTATAGGGCTTTTAGGGAGCTTGTTTTTTATCAGCCATTTGCAAAAGCCTTTATTCACTATAGCGGGCATGAGCTTTTCATGGCGTGATGTGGTGCTGCTTGTAGGGGGGGCGTTTTTGGCTTTTAAAGCGTTAGTGGAATTAAAAGAGCAGATCTACCCTAAAGAAAAACACCAAGAAAAAGCGTTTGGCTTTTCCATCACTTTAATAGAAATCATGTTTTTAGACATTGTTTTTTCTTTAGACTCCGTGATCACGGCTATTGGGATCGCTAAACACCTAGAAGTCATGGCGCTTGCTATTATTTTATCTGTAATCGTGATGATGTTTTTTTCCAAAATCGTTGGCGATTTTATTGAAAGGCATTATCGCATCAAAACTTTAGCCTTTGTTTTTTTGCTCGTTGTGGGCGTGTTTTTGTTTTTAGAAGGCTTGCATTTGCATGTTGATAAAAATTATTTGTATGCGGGTATTGGTTTTGCCTTGCTCATAGAATGCTTGAACATTTTCATAGAAAAGAAAATGAAAAAATAAGAAGCGTTTTTTAAAAACAAAATTAAAGGAGTTGTGTGTAAAAGGCTTTGCACTTTTTAAGCGTGGGTAACTAAAATTTTAACCAAAACTCACAAGCAAATAGGGGGGCATTTTGCAACACTCCCCCAAAAAAAGAGGGGTTCAAAGAGGGTTTTAATAAGCAAACACATAATTGAGATACACGCTATAGAGCCTTCTGTATTCTAGTTTAGCGCCCATGAAAGAATAATAGTTGGTGTTGATCGTGGGGATCTTAAAGCCTAATTCAATGCCATGCTGAGCGGTATGATCGCTGTTTTTTTTCTTGGGCCTAGCGAGGTTCATTCTCAAGCCTAGATTGAATAAAAATTGGAAGTTAGAAGTGCTGACATTAGCGTTATAAATGCCATTCATCATGGTCAAATTCACTTGTTGGGAATTAAGCCACGAAGTCCCAGCTAGCGCAAAGCCACCAAAAAGCCCCACAGAAAGCTTGTTATTTTTGCCTAAAAAGTTGGTGTTTTTATCGTTAATGAAGTTATAAAGCGCATCCATACCCACCCCATAAGTCCACACATCAGAAGCGGAGTTAAAAAAATTAGATTTGATATAAGCATGGTTATAATCAAAGAAACCATAATACCTTAACCCCCAATTCCTTTTTTGCCAAAGAATTGCTTATAGCCCACTTGCACGCCGATCCCATTCATCGCCCCGTTATTGTTTTGATAGTCAATCACGCCGATACGCCTAAAGGGGTTTTTGCCTAATTCTTGAGCGATGGTTTGGAATTGGTTGTATTTGTTGGTATCTAAAGAATAAGTGAGCAAACCTTCTGGGGAATTGGGGTTTTGAGTGGAATGCGTCATGTTTTGAAGAGATTTAGCGTTAGGCAATCTAGAGATAGTGCTATTGATCGCTTTTGAGTCGTTGTTTAAAGTGTTAAGGGCTTCTTTAAAATTCAAAATGGTTTGAGACAAAGCCCTATCCTGATTGACCTGGTTGCCATAATAAGCGGTGTGTTGCACTAAAGAATTGAGAGTCTCTTTCACAAACGCGCAGCCTGAACCATAAGTGTTGTCGTTAATCACACCAGCTGATCCTGCTTTACATTCTTCCAAATCCCCTTGAATAGGCCCTTGAATGCTGTGGAAATTGTCCGCAACTTGCTTAGCTAAACCTAAAATCTCTGCTTGAGCGTTAGCTCTATTGAGCATTTCTTGAGCGAACTGCTTATTTTTAGAAGTGTAGGGGTTGAAATTGTTGGGTTGCGTGATTTGGGTGTTTTCATTAGCGTTAAGCTGTTTGGTTTTTTCTAAAACGGCTTGAGCGTTTTTGATCATCTCGTTAATAGCGTTAAAGCTATCGCCAAAAATATCCACTACATTCCCAGGTGTAGAACTCAACCCCCACGCTTTACCGCCATTGCTCGTTTGCACATGCGGCCTTTGGGTGGTAAGGACTTGCATGATAGTAGCGGCTTGTTGCAAAAGGTATTCAGCGTCATTGTGGTATGTCAATTGTATCGTAGGCGAGAATGATGATCCGCCTGAATAAGAGGTTGGGATCTCTTTCCCATTCTCTGTATAATAATGCTCTATGATATTGTTTTGTGTGGTAGTCCTATAATTGGTTTGTTGTATGTTGACTACCCCTGTTTTGGTGGTGTCATTCAAGGCAGGCATCCCGCCTCCTTGGTTTTGGTTTAAAGCGGTTTGGATAATTTGATAAGCTTGGTTGAGTTTTTGGTATTCATCAATGGATAGAATGCCATTAGGGCCTGTCCCATACGCTTGATTGCAAGTGGTGGTTGTCCCATTAAGGGCTGGTGTGTTACCAAACGATTGGTAGCTTTGATTGTTGGTAGGGCCAGGGCCGCAGCCAATAAAAAGGGCTATGACTTGCCACATGCCCACAGCGGCATTGAGCGCTAAAGCCACAGCTTGATAGGCCGGAGAAGTGGTGGTAGCGCTAGTGAGGTTGATCGCGCTTGAGCTTAAATTGTCAATCGCACCCGTGATCGCACTCGGTGTGCTGGCTAGATTGACTAAAGAGTTAAGGTAATTGTATTGGTTTAAAAGGTTGCTCAAGTTATCGTATCTGTCTGCAAGATTTTGCAATGCTCCAGTGTTTTTCACTTGTTGGACCGCTTCACCGATCTGATAGCCCACGCTCATGTAAAATCCGTCGTCTTCAGCCCTTGATAATGAGAGCATGAGAGAAAGAGAGAGCCAGAGGGATTTTTTGATTTTCATGTTTTCTCCTTTTAATAGATTTTTCTTCTTAAAAGAAGCTTATATTATAAGCGATGAATGGAATTTTAACTAATTTTAGCGCTAAATTTTAGAGATTTTGTTTTTTTTTTGTAAAAATTGGGAAAAATGGGGACTTTGACCCGGCTTTTAAGGCTTGAATCGCCCCTAAAAGAAAGGCTAATCAGTCTTCTTTCAAGCTATAAGCGATAGGGATTTTTAGATGCACGGTTTCGTCTGGTTTAGGGAATAAATATGCCGCGCTTTTAATGGCCTCTAAAGCCGCATGGTTTAAAATATCTGTCGTGTTGCTTTTGACAACTTTAATGTCTGTAACGCTCCCATCAGCATTGATCGTAAAGCTCACTAGCACTTCGCCCTCAATGCCCCTAATTTGCGCCATTTTGGGATAGCGGTTCTTAGAAGAAATAGCGGTTTGGATCTTCATTAAAAATTCGTTACTCACCCCTGGGTTATACGCTTGAGCTTCGGAAGTTGCACCCTCAGAGGTTTTGTTGGATTCTTCTTGCTTGTCTTTTTCTTTGACTATATCTTTAGTCGTTACTTGTTTAGGAGCGCTTTTTTCTTTAGCTTCCTCTTTAGCTTCTTCTTTTTTGGGTTCTTCTTTAGGCTCTTCTTTCTTAGGTTCTTCAACTTTAGGTTCAGGCTTAGGCTCGGGTTTTGGTTCAGGTTTAGGTTTTGGCTTTGGCTCAGGTTTGGGTTTTGGCTTAGGCTTGGGTTTTGGCTTGGGTTTGGGTTTAGGCTTTGGAACCTCTTTTTTGGGTTCTTCTTTTTTGGGTTTTTCTTTAGGCTCTTCTTTGGGTTTAGCGGATTCGGCATTTGTCTTCACTTTAGAATTGGTGTTAATGCTGGCTAAACTCATGGTAACCTTAGTGGTCCCGGCTTGCGCTAAAGGCTCTGGGGCGTCTTCGCGCAGTAAAAAATAACCAAACCCTATAGCGTATAGGGCAAAAGAGATTAAAAAGCTAACACTCGTTGAAACTTTACTGAGCTTCTGTGGAGATGGAGAAATTTTCATGATTATGCTCTTTTAAAATATCCATAATGCTGATAAAAGTTTCAAAACGAGAGCTTTTGTCGCTTTTTAAGTCTATAAGGGTTTTAGGGTCTGTTTGTTTGACTACAGCACTCAAAGCTTCCAAATTCATCGGTTTGTCATCTACGAAAATATTGTCATGCTCATCTACAGAGATGACCACCACTTTTTGATCGTTTGGCTGGGATTTTTCCGCATTTTTAGCGTTAGGGAGACTGACTTTAATCTTACCTTGCGCGATAAAAGTAGAAACGCTTAACACAATCGCTAGCAAAACGAGCATAATATCAATAAAAGGGACAACATTCAGCCCATCGCCTCTTCTGATGCTTTTCATTTTTTCATGATCCTAAATTTTTCGCTCAAAACATCGGATTTTCTCAATAAGCCATTATATGCAATCAGCGTAGGGATCGCCACAGCAAGCCCTAAAGCGGTCGCTTTTAAAGCTAAAGACAAACCTACCATGATCGTTTTAGCGTCCATCCCGCCGCTCACGCCCATGTCATAGAAAATCACCATAATCCCTAAAACCGTCCCTAATAAGCCCACATAAGGCGCGTTAGAATAAATCACATAGAGAATGGTTAGATTCTTGGTTAAATCCAAATTTAGGGCGTCTATATCATCATAAGCTTTCAAATTGACTTTAGAATAAAAAATAACCCTTTCAATCGCAAACCACAAGGCTAAAAAACTGGCCACGCCAAGCACCGCAAAAACAAATATGTCCACATAATCTTTCAACATTCCCACTGAAAAACCGCCCATAAAAACTCCTTGTCTATGATAAAACAATTCCCTTAAGATTAAAGCAACATGCGATACAGACATACTCTAAAGAGCATGCACTCTTTAAGAAGCATTCGTTCGCATAAATGCTCCAAAATGATAAAAGAATGTTAGTTTGTTGATTATATTGTTTTAATAATAACAAGTCAATAATGATTAAGCTAATAATTACAATCAAATTCAAACGCTCTTATGACCAACCATTTAAATCCGATCTGTATTATAATTGTTAATTTTAAATTAATTCAATCATACTAGCATGAGCGGCTTTTAACAAACTCATGCCAAAAAAGGATTTTTCTCAATGGATACACCCAATAAAGACGATTCAATCATCCGCTTTTCGGTTTCTTTACAACAAAATTTATTGGACGAATTGGACAACCGCATCATTAAAAACGGCTATTCTTCTCGCTCAGAATTGGTGCGCGACATGATCAGGGAAAAATTAGTAGAAGACAATTGGGCCGAAGATAACCCTAATGATGAGGGTAAAATCGCCGTGCTTGTGGTGATTTATGATCACCACCAAAGGGAATTAAACCAGCGCATGATAGACATTCAGCACGCCAGTGGGACGCATGTTTTATGCACCACTCATATTCACATGGATGAGCATAATTGTTTAGAGACGATTATTTTACAAGGCAATTCGTTTGAAATCCAACGCTTGCAATTAGAAATCGGAGGGCTTAGGGGGGTTAAATTCGCTAAATTGACTAAGGCGTCTAGCTTTGAATACAATGAATAGCGTCTTAAAATACAAAGAATTAGCGCTCTATGGAGGGAGTTTTGATCCTCTGCACAAGGCTCATTTAGCCATCATTGAGCAAACTTTAGAATTACTGCCATTCGCTCAGCTCATTGTCTTGCCCGCTTATCAAAACCCTTTTAAAAAGCCATGTTTTTTGGACGCAAAAACCCGTTTTAAGGAATTGGAAAGAGCTTTAAAGGGAATGCCTAGGGTACTATTGAGCGATTTTGAAATCAAGCAAGAAAGGGCCGTGCCTACGATAGAAAGCGTTCTTCATTTCCAAAAACTTTACCGCCCTAAAACGCTTTATTTAGTCATAGGGGCGGATTGTTTGAGGCACCTTTCTTCTTGGACTAACGCTACAGAGCTTTTAAAAAGGGTGGAATTAGTGGTTTTTGAAAGGATTGGCTATGAAGAGATCCAATTTAAGGGGCGTTATTTCCCTTTAAAAGGCATTGATGCGCCGATTTCTTCTAGCGCGATTAGGGCTAGTTTAGGGGTTTAGGCGTGTTTTTTAATGTGGCTATAGGCTTCTTGAATGATAGCGAAGCGTTTGGCGTAAAGAGCCTTTTTTTCTTTAAGATCGCATAAATCAGGGTGGTAGGTTTTAGCCAATTCCAAATAGCGCTTTTTGACTTCGCTGAAATTTTCATGCTTGATAAACCCTAGCGTTTTATAGCATTCTTTTAATTTGCGTTCAGCCAAGGTGGTGTAGCTGTCCTTGCCAAAGCCATTAGGGTAGATGAAATCTAAGCATGCGTTATGGACGATTCTATTTTCATTGAGCGTTACAATAAGCTCCCAAAAACGCTCTGAATCGCCTCTTATATGCAATTCATCTTGGGTTTCTAAAAACACATAGCCGCTAAATTTCTGGTGTAAAAAGCGCTTAGCGATAGGGTGCTTGGTGATAAAAAGCGCGTATTCTGCCCCAAAGGTTAAAACTTTCACTTCTATCTTTTCTAAAAGCGTGTTTTGATTGATGATTTTGATGCGTATGGGCAGGTGGCTTTTTTGTAAAACCTCTTCTAAAGAATGCGTGCTAATATCTTTCTCATGCACGCATTCAAGGGCATGATAGACCCAATTGAGCAAGTAGTTTTTTTTAAAGCATTCCGTGTCGTTTAAAATGAGCAACGATGAAGAGAGCATGTGGCACTGGCTGAAATGTTTTTTGGCGTAGTGTAAAACTTTTTTCAATAAAGGGTGGCTGTTAGGGAGCGCGATTTGCGTGAATTTGGCTAACAATTCAATCTTGGCCATTACCCTCATTTCTCCATGCGTTTTAGGTGGTTTTAAAAAATATTAGGCGTATTTTAGCATGCCAATGGTTAAAAAAGGTAGTTATGAATGGTTTTTGCGCTAGACTACAAGCCATAACTCATAATGAAAGATACAAAAATGAAAATAGCGGTATTACTCAGTGGGGGGGTGGATAGCTCTTATAGCGCTTATAGCTTAAAAGAGCAAGGGCATGAATTAGTGGGGATTTATTTGAAACTCCATGCGAGTGAAAAAAAGCATGATTTATACATCAAAAACGCTCAAAAAGCATGCGAGTTTTTAGGCATTCCTTTAGAGGTGTTGGATTTTCAAAAGGATTTTAAAAGCGCGGTTTATGATGAATTTATCAGCGCCTATGAAGAAGGGCAAACCCCTAACCCATGCGCGTTGTGTAACCCTTTAATGAAGTTTGGGCTAGCTTTAGATCACGCTTTAAAATTAGGGTGTGAAAAGATCGCTACCGGGCATTATGCGAGAGTCAAAGAAATTGATAAGGTAAGTTATATTCAAGAGGCTTTGGATAAGACTAAAGATCAGAGCTATTTTTTATACGCTTTAGAGCATGAAGTCATCGCTAAATTGGTGTTCCCTTTAGGGGATTTGTTAAAAAAAGACATTAAACCTTTAGCCTTGAATGCGATGCCTTTTTTAGGCACTTTAGAGACTTATAAGGAATCTCAAGAAATTTGCTTTGTGGAAAAAAGCTACATTGACACCTTAAAAAAGCATGTTGAAGTGGAAAAAGAGGGCGTGGTGAAGAACCTACAAGGCGAAATCATTGGCACGCATAAGGGTTATATGCAATACACGATTGGCAAACGCAAAGGCTTTAGTATTAAAGGTGCGTTAGAGCCGCATTTTGTGGTGGGGATTGACGCTAAAAAGAACGAGTTGATTGTGGGCAAAAAAGAAGATCTCGCCACGCATTCGCTTAAGGCTAAAAACAAATCTTTAATGAAAGATTTTAAAGATGGCGAATATTTTATCAAGGCCCGTTACAGGAGCGTGCCTGCTAAAGCGTTTGTCAGCTTAAAAGATGAGGTGATTGAGGTGGAGTTTAAAGAGCCTTTTTATGGCGTGGCTAAAGGGCAAGCTTTGGTCGTTTATCAAGATGACATCTTGCTGGGCGGGGGCGTGATCGTTTAGGGCTTTTGGCGTTTATAGCCTAGTTGATCGCTTTTTTAACTCACTCTCGCTTAAAATTTTTAAAGCTAGGGAATCCATGCGGATCTAAGCGGATATTTTTAATAAGAGCCTTTTCATTGCTCAAATCACCGCTCAAATTTAGGGGCTTTTTAGTCGGTTGTTTGGCTAAAAGGGCTAAAACTTTGGCGTTTAACGCCATGGTTTCATTCAAAAACGCCATTTGCTCACTCAATTCGCTTAAAAATTCTACATTCAAGGTTTTTAGCGTATGCTCGTAATTGGCTAAGATTAGAGCATGCTTTTCTTTATTATTTTTAGCGTTTTTTAATTCTTTGTCCCGCTCTATGAGAGCGTTTTGGTAGCGTTGGTGCAATTCTTTAGCGCATGATTTGAGGTTTTCTTTATCGCATAAAAAATGCGTTTTTAAAGTTTCTAGGCGTTTTTCTAGGGGTAAAAAGGTTTTTAGAGCGTCTTCTTTAGCTTGGATTTGGCTTTGAAGCTTGTTTTTAAATTTTTTCAAACGCATGGCTTTATAGGCTTGAAAATCATGGTTTATAAGAGCGTTGTATTCTAGGGTTTTGTTATGGGATTGTTGGTTATGGGCTTGGTTTTCTAAAACTTGATCGCATAAGGCGTTTAAAGCACTCATTAAGTCTAATCGTGAGAGCAAATGGGCGAGTTTAGGCTCTTTGAGCAAGAAAAGGGCGTTGTTTTGTTCTTGGACTTCTAAAGCGTTTGACGCCTCTTCTAAATTCTTAACACCGCTCAAATAAGGGCAATGCTCTTGTAAAAAAAGCGTTTGGGATTCTTTGATTAAGCGTTCTTGTTCCATGCTCTCTTTTAAGCGTTTTTCTAAAGCTTGTAATTTTTCTAATTCCAAAGCGCTTTGCTTCAATAACGCATCAGTGTCCATAAGGCGGATCTGGCTAGCGTTAAAAAAACGCCTCTGGCTAGTTAGGGTGCTGTTAGCCTTTTTGATTTCTTTAAGTTGATCCTGGTTATTGGAAAGCACGCTTTGATAGATCCTTAAACTTTCATTGAGTTTGTAAAGCATGTCAGAAAGCTGTTCGTTGGAGCGCGAGAGCTTGGCGTTAGTTTGAGAATCAAAAGTCATCATTATCTGCGCGTTTGAAAAGGTTAGAAAAAATAAGAAAAAGCAAAAAAATCTCATGGGGTTATCTTTATTACTATAGTTTCATCGTGTTATTTTATCTAAGTTTTGGCATGCGCTAAAACACGCAAACTCATCGCTTTTAAGATAAAATAAGCGTTTTGATGCCATTTTTGGAGCGATCGTGGAATTGAGTTATTATGAAATTTTAGAAGTGGAAAAACACAGCAACCAAGAGACCATTAAAAAGTCTTACAGAAAGCTGGCTTTAAAATACCACCCGGACCGAAACGCCGGCGATAAAGAGGCCGAAGAAAAATTCAAGCTCATCAATGAAGCCTATGGGGTGCTAAGCGATGAAAAGAAGCGGGCTTTATACGATAGGTATGGCAAAAAAGGCTTAAACCAAGCCGGTGCAAGCCAGAGCGATTTTTCTGATTTTTTTGAAGATTTAGGCTCGTTTTTTGAAGACGCTTTTGGCTTTGGCGCTAGAGGGAGTAAAAGGCAAAAAAGCTCTATCGCACCGGATTATTTGCAAATTATTGAATTGAGTTTTAAAGAAGCGGTTTTTGGCTGTAAGAAAACCATTAAAGTCCAATACCAAAGCGTTTGTGAGAGTTGCGATGGCACAGGCGCTAAAGATAAAGCCCTAGAAACTTGCAAGCAATGCAACGGGCAAGGGCAAGTGTTTATGCGTCAAGGTTTTATGAGTTTTGCGCAAACTTGCGGGGCGTGTAAAGGCAAGGGCAAAACCATTAAAACCCCATGCCAAGCGTGTAAGGGTAAAACCTACATCCTTAAAGATGAAGAAATTGATGCGATGATCCCTGAGGGCATTGATGATCAAAACCGCATGGTGCTTAAAAATAAAGGCAATGAATACGAGAAGGGAAAAAGAGGGGATTTGTATTTAGAAGCGCGAGTCAAAGAAGATGAGCATTTCAAGCGCGAAGGCTGTGATTTGTTCATTGAAGCGCCGGTATTTTTCACCACTATCGCTTTAGGGCATACGATTAAAGTGCCGTCTTTAAAAGGGGACGAATTGGAATTAAAAATCCCTAGAAACGCCAAAGACAGGCAGACTTTTGCGTTTAGAAACGAGGGCGTGAAACACCCGGAAAGCTCTTATAGAGGGAGTTTGATCGTGGAATTGCAAGTGATTTACCCTAAAAGTTTGAATAAAGAGCAGCAAGAATTATTGGAAAAGTTGCATGCGAGTTTTGGCTATGAGGGCGAGCCGCATAAAAGCGTTTTAGAAACCTGTATTTCTAAAATTAAAGGCTGGTTTAAATGAAAGGTTGTTGATGCATGATTTTCTAAAAGCCTTCAAAGACGCTTTCCCTCATACCATTTCTATCTTTTTAGGGTATTTGCTTATGGGAATGACTTTTGGAATGCTTTTAGTCCAGCATGGCTATGATTATAAAGTCGCTCTGTTCATGTCATTATTCATCTATGCTGGGGCGGTGCAATTCGTAGCGATCACGCTTTTAAGCGCGCAAGCGAGTTTGATGAATGTCGTTATTGTGAGCTTGTTAGTGAATGCGAGGCAGACTTGTTATGCGCTTTCTATGCTAGATCGATTTAAAAACACCCAATGGCGTTTGCCCTATTTAGCGCATGCGCTCACGGATGAAACCTTTGCTTTATTGAATTTATACGCCCCTAAAGAGGGGGTGAGTGAAAAAGACTTCATTTTTAGTATTTCCTTACTCAACCACTCTTATTGGATTTTTGGCTCGTTAGTGGGTTCGTTGGTGGGTTCGCATTTTTCTTTTGACACTCAAGGCATGGAATTTGTGATGACAGCGATTTTTATCGTGCTGTTCATGGAGCAATACAAACGAAACACAAACCACAAAAACGCATGGCTTGGGATTATTATTGCGGTCGTTTGTTTAGCGCTCTTTGGGACTGAATACTTTTTGCTCATTGCTTTAGTTTTAATGGTGCTTGCCCTCATTTTGTTTAGAAAGCAGTTAGAATGTTAATGCATTCTATACTCATTATTTTAGTCATTATAATAACGACTTATTTCACACGCATTTGGCCTTTTATGGTGTTTAATGCAAAAAACCCGCCCAACGACTTTGTGCGTTATTTGGGTAGGGCTTTATCATGCTCAGTGATAGGCATGCTCGTGATCTATTGTTTTAAAGACATTCACGTTTTAAAACCCCCTTATGGGATCAATGAAATCACCGCTTTTTTATCCGTTATCCTTTTGCACCGCATTTTTAAGGTGTTTGTTTTAAGCATCACGCTCCCTACCATTCTTTATATGGTTTTAGTCCAAAGCCATGCGTTAGAAAAGGTTTTTTTTAATATTCATGTTTCCTAACCCTAGCGTTTTTAATCACAAAATACGCCGTAGGGATAATAAAAAGCGTTAAAACAACGCTACTCATCATGCCCCCTAGCATGGGCGCGGCGATGGATTTCATGATTTCACTTCCGGTGCCATGGCTATACATGATCGGAATGAGTGAAGCTAAAATGCTAAAAAAGGTCATCAGCTTGGGCCTTACCCTAAGCACCGCCCCATGCATGATAGCTTCTTTTAAGGCGGTAGTCGTCTGCTCTTTTAGGGGGGTTTTGATGAACTTTTGAAACGCATCCTCTAAATAAATAATCATCACAATAGCCGTTTCGCTCGCTACCCCTAAAAGGGCTAAAAAGCCCACTAACGCCGCCACGCTCATGTTAAATCCCATGAGATTCATAAAAATTAACCCCCCCAAAAACGCAAAAGGCAGAGTGAAAAAGCATAGTAAGGAATTAGTGAGATTCTTTAAAGCAAAGACAATTAAAATAAAAATGATAAACACACTCACCGGCACGATGTATTGTAAGGTTTTAAACGCTTCTTCTAAATACTGGCTTTCGCCGCTGAATTCATAATAATACCCGTTAGGCAATTGGATTTTTTCTAGCGCTTTTATCGCTAGTTGTCTGTAAGTGTCAGAGCTGATACCATTTTGCGGCACAATATAAATAAAATTCACGTTCAAGCCCTTTTCGCTCTTTAACACCGCCGGCGAGTTGTCGTAATAGATGCGGGCTAACTCCCTTAAGGGCATGTAATTGTAAGCGGTTTTGATGTAGAGGTTTTTTAATTTTTCAATGGTGTTTCTTTCGGTGTCTTCTAAGCGTAAAGAAATAGGGTAGCTTTCTACGCCTTTAATCATGGTCGTGAGCGTGGCTCCGCCCAAAGCGAATTTAATCGCATCTAACACGGCACTTTTATTGATGCCGTAACGAGCTAAATTTTCATCGTTCAAATCCAGCGTGATGTAGTAGCCGTTATTCGATCGCTCAGCAAAAACGGATAAACTCTCTTTTAGGGTTTTGAGCTGTTGCTCCATAAGGATCGCTAATTCTTGTAATTTATCCGTGTTATTACCATAGAGCTTGATGCCTAGGGGCGTTCTAATGCCGGTTAAGAGCATGTCCGTCCTCCCACGAATGGGGTAAGTCCATGAATTGGTCAGGCCTTTTAATTGTAAGGTTTTTTCCAATTTGTCCCTAACTTCTTTATAGCTGAGCTTTTCTTTCCATTCGTTTTTTGGCTTTAATTCAATGTAGGTTTCTATCATTCCTAAACCGGCGGCATCGGTGCTGGTGTTAGCACGCCCCACCTTGCCAAAAACCTGTTTGACAAAATCCAGTTGCTTGATAGCGGCATTACTTTTTTTCAAGTATTCTAAAGCGGTATCAATGCCCACGCCATTAAGCGTTACAGGCATATACATGATTACCCCTTCATTGATTTGGGGGATAAATTCCCAGTTGAGTTTTTTATACGCTACATACAAGCCCCCTAAACCCACAACGCTCGCTATCAAAAAAGCGTATCTGAACTTAAGCACAACATTCAAACTCGCGCCATAAATTTTCATGAAAAAAGCGTTAATCGGGTTTTTAGACTCTTCTAAAATCCGCCCTTTAATGAGCCATACCATTAAAATAGGGACCATGGTGATAGAAAGCAACGCTCCTACTAGCATGGCAAAGGTTTTGGTGTAAGCTAAAGGGGCAAAAAGCTTTTCTTCTTGGCCGGTGAGCGCAAAAATTGGCAAGAAAGAAACCACGATGATCATTAAAGCAAAAAATATCGCGCCCCCCACATGCTTAACCCCTTGCATGATAGCATTAACCCTTTGAATATCATCTTTTGTATCAATGCGTTGCAGATGCTTGTGAGCGTTCTCTACCATCACAATAGCCGCATCCACCATCGCCCCTATAGCGATCGCAATGCCCCCTAAACTCATGATGCTCGCTTCAATATTGAAATAACGCATGAGTAAGAAACTGATGCACACGCTTAAAGGCAGAGTGATAATCACCACTAAAGCGCTCCTGAAATGCAGTAAGAAAATCGCAATAATGATTAACACAATTACGCTTTCTTCTATGAGCGTGTGGATTAAATTGTCAATGCCTTTTTCAATCAATTCGCTCCTGTCATACACGCTGGTGATTTTCACATCAGGGTTGCTCGCTTGTAAGGTGGCGATTTTTTCTTTAATGGCTTTAAGCACCTTATAAGTGTCAGCGTGATAGCGCACCATGACAATCCCGCCCACCACTTCCTTATCGCCATTGAGATTGGCCGCTCCTCTGCGCGGTTTTGGCACTAGCCTAACGCTGGCTATATCTTTGATTTTTAAAGGGATAGCCCCTTCTTTTTTAACCACAATTTCTTCTAAATCCTTCAAAGATTGGATATAGCCATGCGATCTTATAATTTTTTCAAACCCGTTTTCTAAAATAACCCCCCCACCGGTATCGTTATTGGAATTTTTAATCGCGTTAGCGACTTGCTCCAAACTCAAGTTATAGCGGATCAAAGAATCGTTTTGAAGCGTTACTTCATAATCTTTTACAAATCCCCCCACACTCGCAATCTCACTCACCCCATCAACCCCTAAAAGCGCGTAGCGGTAATAGAAATCTTGCAAGACTTTCAAATCGCTTAAATTCTTGCTATCGCTAGATAGAGCGTATTGATACGCCCAGCCAATAGAAGTGGAATCGCTCCCTATTTCCACTTTAGCGTCCTTAGGCAGATTATTCACTCGGTTTAGCTGCTCTAAAACCCTATCCCTAGCCCAATACAAATTGACGCCGTCTTTAAAAATGATGTAAATCAGAGCGCTTTCATAGCTAGAAATCCCCCTAACCGTGTCAATGTTAGCGATGCTCATGAAAGTAGAAACTAGTGGGTAAGTAACCTGCTCTTGCACGATTTTAGGGCTTTGATTGGGGTAAGTGATTTGCACGACCACTTGAGCGGGGCTTAAATCCGGCAAAGCGTCTAAACGAACGCTTTTTATCGCCCACAAAGAGGCTAAAAAAATGAGTAGAGTGACTAAAGTGGTAAGGAGTTTGTTTTTAACGCTTAAATCAATGATTTTTTCTATCATTCAATAATCCCCATTGTTTTGAGCGTCAGCGTCTAGCACGAATAAAGCGTTATTAGCGACTTCTTCACCCGCTTCTAAACCCTCTAAAATTTCATAACTCCCATCGCTCAAGCGAACGGCTTTAATTTCTAACGGGCTTAAGCCAAAATCATCTTTTTTAAACACGATAGTTTTCCCCCCCTTAATCAAAACCGCTTCTTTAGGCAAAATCTTCATTTTTTGGGGTTTGTGAAAGATTTCTACTTGAGCGAACATGTTAGGGTAATAAAGCTGTTTGACATTAGGCACATTGAAGCGCGCTTCTAGCATTTTATCTTGCACATTTATGATGGGGTTGATGTTTTCAAGCGTGATTTCTTGCTTGCCTTTAACCCCTTCTACGAACAAGATCGCTTGATGCGTGTTTTTTAAAAACTCTAAATCCTCTTGATTGACTTTAACAAGTGCCCACAATTGGCTTAAATCTATGATTTGAAACAACTCTTGCCCTTTTTTAATGAAACTCCCCTCATTGAGATCCGGGCTTTTTTTAAAAATAACGCCGTTGAAGCGAGAGTAAATAGTCATTTCATTTTGGACTTTATGGGTGCTGATGATTTTTTCAATGCTAGAGTTTTCTAGCCCTAATAGTTTGAGTTTTTCTTTAATCGCTCCCACTTGTTGGTTGAATTTCAATGATGATAACAACTCGCTTTGAACGCCCGCTAATTCAGGGGAATACACGCTCAATAACCTATCGCCCTTTTTAATGGGGGTATAGGTTTTATTCGCATAAAGCTTTTCCACATAGCCATCAAAACGCAGGGTTTGAGAAAAAATCAGCGCTTCATTAGGCTCTAAAATCGCGTAATAGCGCCGGCTTTGAGAAAATTCTTTTTCTATGACCTTAGTGGTGGAAATATTAAAACGGGTTTGGCTTTTAGCTTCTTTAGTTTTTTTAGTCTCTTGAGTTTCTTTAATTTCTTGAGCGTTAGCGCATGAGAGGCTAAAAAATAAGGTCAGGGCTAACAATAAAAGCCGTTTCATTCTAATCCTTTAAGGTTTTGTAAGGACAAATAAGCGCTATTTAGAGCGCTCAAGGTTTCAAGCTGGGTGATTTGAATGGTGATTTTGTCATTAAAAGCGTTGTAATAAGCGTTGTAATCGCCATTAGATTTCAAATCAAGTGCATAAATTTGCGCGATTTTTTCATTCTGCCTTACAATTTTATTGATCGCTTCCAGGTTTTTTTGCAAGGTTTCTAATTTTTTAAGGAGTTTTAGGGCCAGGTGGTGCGTTTTGTTTTTGGCGTTTTCCACTTCGCTTTTAAACACCAAGCTTTCTTTTTTCTTTTGCTCCACTAATTTAGCCTGCTTGCCATAAAGGGGTAAGGGGATAGACAAAGCGACGCTAAACATGTCGTAGTTATAGTATTGTTTGGAGCGGAAATAATACACCCCGGTAACATTCACGTCTTCTAAAAAGCTTTTTTTAGCCAAAGTGATGTCTTTTTGCGCTTTTTCTTCATCAAGCCTGGCGATCGCAATATCGTAATTAGTGGCGCTGATGTTATATAGCTCTTGCTCTTTATTAAATTCAAAATTTTTAGGGGCAATGCTTAAAATCTCGTTTTCTTTAAAAGCCAATTCGCCCATGGAATAATGGCTGCTAGAGAGCGCTTCTTCTAAATTGTTTTTTTTGATTTCTAATTGCGATTTTAAAATTTCTAATTTAGCGATCGCTATTAAATCGGGCGAACTGGAATGGTTGGCTTGATAGAGGGTGTTTTCTAAGTTTTTAATCGCTGTCTTTAAAAGCTCTATTTCTTGTTGGTTTTTATAATTTTCAATGCCATTTATCATTAAATTGATCGCTAATTGCTGTTTGGTTTTTTTAAGCTCTAATATCTTTTTTTGCTTTTCTAGATTGATCATTTGAGATTGCGTGAGTTTTTTACCATTTAAATCCACTTTTTGAGACAATCCCAAGCTCATGTTTTGCATTAAGGTGCTATCCAGCCTGAAAAAATCGCTCACGTTAGCGTTGTTATAGCCTAAATACAAAATAGGGTTATCCCATTTGCTAACGACTTTTTCTTGAGAATTTAAAGCGTCAATTTGCTCTTGTAAGGCTTGTATTTTTTGATTTTTAGAAAGGTATTTAGCCACAAAAGATTGGATCTCTAAATCTTTAGCCAAACCCAAACTAAAAAGCAGTAACAAGGCTGTTAGGAGGCGTATTAAAACACCCCTTTTATCAAACGCGCTTATAAAAGATCGCATGCACTTATAAATCCAGGCTTGTTTTAGCGCGATAAACTTTGCCTTCTTTGGATTTAATATCCACCCTAACTTGCCATGTCCCGTTCATGGAAAGATTGGTTTTAGCTTCATAAAGGCCGTTTTTTTCACTCACTTGCGCCATTTCTTTCATCGCTGGCATGCCAGGCATTTCAGGCATCATAAACTGCACCCTAACGATAGCTTTTTCTAAAGCCTTACCTTTTAAAGTGGGGCTAAGCACAAAAGTGTTATCGCCTTTAATGGGGTTACCCACGGATTTGATTTTCACTTCCAAATCATTAGCTTTTAGGGTTTGCTCCCATGCGTTCAAACTCATAACCCCCAACACGCTTATTAAAAATAAAGTGGCTAACTTTTTCATCGTTTTGACCTTTAAATTAAGATAACAAGGAAATCCTTGTTGCGAACGGATAATAACCCTCTTTTGTGTAAAAATTGTGGAAATGGTGTTTAAAAAATTAGGGTTTTTAAGTAGAAGGTATAAGAGTTTATGCTATTTTTTTAAGGTTTTAAAATCAAATTTCAAAGGATTAGCATGCAATTTAGGATTGAACATGACACGATGGGCGAAATCAAAGTAGATGATAGCCAATACTGGGGGGCTCAAACACAACGCAGTCTTGAAAACTTTAAAATCGGCATTGAAAAAATGCCTAAAGAACTCATTGGCGCGTTTGCCAAACTCAAAAGGAGTCTGGCGGTTGTCAATCACAAGTTAGGGAAATTGAGTCTGGAAAAATCGCAAGCCATTATCAAGGCATGCGATTGCATTTTAAAAGGCGAGTTGTGCGGCGAGTTTCCCTTAGCGATATGGCAAACAGGGAGCGGGACTCAAACGAACATGAACCTCAATGAAGTCATTGCCAATAAGGCTACCGAAATTTTAGGGGGTAATTTTAGAGAGAAAAAACTCATCCACCCTAACGATGATGTGAACATGTCTCAAAGCTCCAACGACACTTTCCCTACCGCTATGCACATTGTGAGTGTGCTAGAAATCACGCACAAACTGCTCCCTAGTTTAGAGAATTTGTTAAAGACTTTTAAAGACAAAAGCCAACAATTTAAAGAGATTGTCAAAATCGGACGCACGCATTTACAAGACGCTACGCCTTTAACTTTGGGGCAAGAATTTAGCGGGTATGCGAGCATGCTAGAGCATTCTAAACAACAAATTTTAGAGAGTTTGGAGCATTTAAGAGAATTGGCCATAGGTGGGACGGCCGTAGGCACAGGGCTAAACGCTCATAAAGAATTGAGTGAAAAAGTGGCTGAAGAATTGAGCGAGTTTAGCGGCGTGAAATTCATCTCTGCGCCCAATAAATTCCATGCGCTCACTAGCCATGACGCTATCGCTTATGCGCATGGGGCTTTTAAGGCTTTAGCGGCGAATTTAATGAAAATCGCTAACGATATTAGATGGCTTGCGAGCGGGCCGCGCTGTGGTTTGGGCGAGCTTAATATCCCTGAAAACGAGCCGGGCAGTTCTATTATGCCTGGTAAAGTCAACCCCACGCAATGCGAAGCGATGACCATGGTGGCCGTGCAAGTGATGGGGAATGATACCGCTATTGGCATTGCGGCCAGTCAGGGTAATTTTGAATTGAACGTGTTCAAGCCGGTGATTATTTATAACTTCTTGCAAAGTTTGAGGCTCTTAAGCGATAGCATGGAAAGTTTTAATACCCATTGCGCGAGCGGTATTGAGCCTAATAGAGAAAAAATTGATTATTACTTGCACCATTCTTTAATGCTAGTAACCGCCCTAAACCCGCATGTAGGCTATGAAAACGCCGCTAAAATCGCTAAAAACGCCCACAAAAAAGGCATTTCTCTAAAAGAAAGTGCGGTGGAATTGAAACTCTTGAGCACTGAAGATTTTGACAAATTCGTGGTGCCTGAAAAGATGATTGGGCCTAAGGCTTGAAACCTTGGGTGGGCGTGTGAGATGAATCCTGAAAAAGCCACTCATAGCAAAGAGATTCGTAAGATCTTAAAAGAGGCGTTGCATGACAATAAAGATTTGAATCTTTATTTGGAATCTGGAAGCAAGCACGCCAAGCTGACTAGTGGGGCGAATCATTTGACTATCCCCTCATCGCCAGGCGACAGAAAAAACGTGAAAAACTTTGAAAAAGAATTAACAGAGTTTATTAAGAAGCTAAGAGGAAACAGGATAACGCATGGAGCGTGTGAGTAGGAATTTTATACCGGTTTGGTTGCGTATCAATGGTTTTAGGCATTGATGAAGCGGGTAGGGGGTGTTTGGCTGGCTCGCTTTTTGTGGCTGGGGTGGTGTGCGATGAAAAAACAGCCTTAGAATTTCTAAAAATGGGTCTTAAGGATAGCAAAAAGCTCAGCCCCAAAAAGCGCTTTTTCTTGGAAGATAAAATCAAAACGCATGGTGAGGTGGGGTTTTTCGTGGTTAAAAAAAGCGCGAATGAAATTGATCATTTGGGCTTAGGGGTGTGTTTGAAACTCGCTATTGAAGAAATTTTAGAAAATGGTTGCTCTTTAGCTGATAAAATAAAAATAGACGGCAACACGGCGTTTGGCTTGAACAAACGCTACCCTAATATACAAACCATCATCAAGGGCGATGAAAAGATCGCTCAAATCGCTATGGCGTCTGTTTTGGCGAAAGCCTTTAAGGACAGAGAAATGCTAGAGTTGCACGCTTTGTTTAAGGAATACGGCTGGGATAAGAATTGCGGGTATGGGACTAAACGACATATAGAAGCGATCATTAAGCTAGGGGCTACGCCTTTTCATCGGCATAGCTTCACGCTTAAAAACCGCATCTTAAATCCCAAACTCTTAGAGGTGGAACAACGCCTTATTTAAAACGGCACTGAGATGGGTAGCGCTCGTTAAAGAAAGGTCGATGCGTTTGGCTTTAAAGTAAGCGATTAAGTCTTCAGGCTGAATGAAAGGGAATTGCACCATGACACACACACGATGGTTGGTGGTATCCACGAACCTTTTAGCCAAAATGGATTTAGAGGTTAAAAAATCAACAAGCCCGAATAAATGGCTGGTAGCGTTATTTTTAACTTGAAGCGCTTTAACAATACGATGGTGCATTTTAGTGATTAAAACGCTTTCTAACGAGCTGTAAGCGTTCATTCTGGCCCTTAAAAGAGCGACTTTTTCAGCGTTCTCTTCAGGGGGTAATTTGTCATCATAGGGAATATAGTTGGAATAAAAATCGTTCCTTTTACCGGAAATAGAAGCCGATCCGACATATTGATTGGGCGGGTTCTTTTCTTTAAAAAGATTGATTTTAAGCCAATCAGGATAGTTAATCGTGTCTTTCAAACTCTTAGCATGCGCTGTTTGAGCGAAGAGGCCTAGGGATAGCAAGGCGCAGAAACTTAATTTTTTCAATGCGTTCATTGTAGCTTCCTTTCTGTGAAAAAAATGTCCTACGCTTTTAGGGTAGGTGGTATTTCTCAAAAAAGCGAAATACTGGGATAACTTATAGTAAGTTAGCTTAAGAAAAAATAAAAATATGCAATAATAATTTAAAAATGTGAGTAATAATATTAAATACATAAATACATAAATACATAAATACATAAATACATAAATATATAAATACAAGTAATTATTATACCAAAATAGATTGAATATCCAAAGAAAAATCAATGAAATTAAGGTGTTTGTAGGGGGTATTAGCTGCTGAAATAGGGGCGTTGATAGAAACCACCACGATATTAAAAAACCCATGTTTATGGCACCATAGAAGCTGTTTTTCTAAAAAATGGGGCGTGGGGAAAGCGTGGGCGATGAGGGCGAGCTTGTTGGTAGGATTTCGCAAGATAAAAATCCCGTTATCATGGGAGTAAAGCTCATAATTTGGGAATTGCTTGTAAAGCTCTAAAAAAACCATGTTTTCAAAAACGCTTAAAAGCGAGGGGCTAGGAGTCAAGCTATAAGGCAAGGCAAAATCGCACAGATACAATTTGGTTTTATGGTTTTCAAAACTGGGGACTAAAAAAAGGATGCGTTGTTTTTCTAGCGCGTGTAACAATTTATAAAGGGTGTCTTTAGAAGTTTTCAGCTCTTTTTTGAATTGCGTATAAAGATAAAAAGCGCTCACAAACTTAGATTGATGCGCGCAGATTTTAGCCATTAAGGGGGCGTAAGTTTGAAAGGCTAGTTTGATATTTTCTTGTTTTTTTAGGATTTTTTCCTGTTCGTTTTCTGTAAAAAGCGAATCTAAAGCGTTGCCATCTCTTAAAAAGCGGTTAAACAGGGTGTTTTTAGGGGTGTTGGGCTTGAAAAAGCGAGTGTATTCTTTAAAACTCAACCCTAACGCATAGCATAAGCTAAAATTGGGCGTTGTTATGGGGCTTAAACAATTAGGGATAAGAATGATTTTGGGAAGCTTAGGCAGGCTGAAATCCAAGCGCTCTATATTGTCTAAAATGAGCAAGTCCATTTTCTTTTCTAAATGCCATTTTAAAAGCCACGAGCTTAAAATATTTTGGTTCAAACGCATGTCGTTGTAATTGAGATACACAGGGTTTTTAAAATCCTTCGCTAGTTTGAGGGCGAAAGTGGTTTTACCGGATTTCATCGGCCCTAAAAGACAGATTTTATCGCTTGAAGGTGGGCTTAAAAGCGGGTTGTTTAACGCCGGCTCTTTAGGGGTTTCAAAAGGCCCAAAAGGGTGCAAGCAAGAAAGGGGCATGAACTTCCTTTCAAATGGGATTGAATTGAGATAATCGTAGCGCATTTTTTTATATTTCCTTATAAAAAGGAAGTAAAAATCTTTAAAAAGCCCTAGAAACAGCAAAAGTTATTGACTAAATGGCGCATTTTGAGTAGTATTTCAGTTTTTATTTTATTGTTTTATTCTGTTTGATAATGGATAAAACGAGTTCTTTTAGGAGAGTTTATGGAAAAAATCAGGTTGAAGCTCAAAGCTTATGACCATAGAGTGTTGGATCGCTCTGTTGTGGCTATCGTGGAAGCCGTAAAGCGCTCAGGTTCTGAAATTAGAGGGCCTATCCCTTTACCGACTAAGAATAAGCGTTACACCGTTTTGCGCTCCCCGCATGTCAATAAGGATTCAAGAGAGCAGTTTGAGATTAGGGTTTATAGCCGATTGATTGATATTATCTCGGCCACCCCAGAAACCGTGGATAGCTTGATGAAGTTGGATTTAGCTCCTGAAGTGGATGTAGAAGTAACTTCTATGGAAACGAAGTAGTCCTAACGCATTGAGATAATAAAATAAGGGTTAGATATGGAATTTTTAGTTCAAAAGATAGGCATGAGCCGCACCATTGATGCTAACAGCACGCCTGTAACCTTGCTTAAAGTCTTGCAAGCGAAAGTGTGCCAGCTAGAAAACGGGAAAGCTTTGGTGGCCTATGCGATGCATAAAAAACACAATAAGGCGATTGAAGGCCAGCAAAAGAAATACCAGCTCAGCAAAGAGTTCAACCATTTCGCTACCTTAAAAGCTTCCCAACAACAAGAGTTGGGCGATTTGGATTTGAGCGCTTTAGAAACGCTTAAAAGGGTTAAAGCGAGCTTTAAAACGAAGGGAAGAGGCTTTGCGGGGGTGATGAAGCGTTGGAATTTCCAAGGCGGGCCTGCAGCGCATGGGAGTCGATTCCACCGCCGCCCTGGTTCTATTGGTAATAGAGAATGGCCAGGAAGAGTGCAAAAGGGTAGGAAAATGGCAGGGCATTATGGCAATGAGCTAGTTACTTGCCAAAACGAGGTGCTCTCTTTTGATAAAGAAAGTATGGTGTTAGTGCTAAAGGGTTCAGTGGCCGGCTTTTCTGGGGCTTATGGACGCATTAGAGCGGTATAAAACCATACATTGAATATAATATAAAGGGTTTGATATGAGTAAGGCCATCGTTTTAGACAGCCATTTGAAAGAAAAGGGTAGCGTGGAGTTACCTAAAAGATATGAGGGCATTAACAGCCATAACCTCTATCTTTACGTGAAACATTATTTATCTTCTGTGCGCGCTAATACCGCTAAAAGTAAAAACCGCGCTGAAGTGAGCGGGGGCGGTAGGAAGCCTTGGGCGCAAAAAGGAGGCGGGAGAGCCAGAGCAGGGAGCATCACTTCGCCTGTGTTTGTCGGTGGGGGTGTCTCTCATGGGGCTACGAATAAGCGCAACTACAACCTTAAAATCAATAAAAAACAAAAACGCTTGGCTTTAGAATACGCTTTAGAAGAAAAAGCGCAAGCGAATAAGCTTTTTGTGGTGGAAAAAATCGCTATAAAAGGCGTGGTTGAAGACAATAAAAGAAAGCATTTGACTAAAGAAGCCAACCAAATGTTTCAGGCTTTAGAGCAACGAGACACTTTGTTTGTGTGCATGAACATGGACGAATACACCGAGTTAGCCTTTAGCAACCTTAAAAAATGCCTTGTTATTGATGTGAGCGAGTTAAACGCTTATCTTTTAGCGGTGTTTAGCTCTGTGGTGATGGAAGAAGCGGCGTTTCAGCATGTGGTGCAAGATAAGACAGAGGAGTAAAAAATGGCAGACATCATGGATATAAAGTCAATTCTTTACACTGAAAAGTCATTAGGATTGCAAGAAAAAGGTGTTTTAGTGGTTCAGACGGCTCAAAATGTAACCAAAAACCAGCTCAAAGAAGTGTTTAAAACTTACTTTGGCTTTGAGCCTTTGAAAATCAATTCTTTGAAACAAGAGGGTAAGGTGAAACGCTTTAGAGGGAAGCTTGGACAAAGAAAGTCGTTTAAGAAATTTTATGTGAAAGTTCCAGAGGGCGCTAGCATTGCCGCCCTTGGCGCGTAGAAAGGAGAAAGCGTTATGGCGATTAAAACTTATAAGCCCTACACCCCAAGCAGGCGCTTCATGTCGGTGTTGGACTCTAAAGACATTACCGCAAAAAGCAGTGTCAAAGGCTTACTCACTAAGCTTAAAGCGACAGCAGGGAGAAACAATAACGGGCGCATCACCAGCCGCCACAAAGAGAGAGGGGCTAAAAAACTCTATCGCATTATTGATTTCAAACGCAACAAATACAATATTGAAGGGAAAGTGGCTGCGATTGAGTATGATCCTTACAGAAACGCGCGCATCGCTCTTGTAGTCTATCCTGATGGGGACAAACGCTATATTTTACAGCCAAGCGGTTTGAAAGTGGGCGATAGCGTTATCGCTGCTGAAGGCGGTTTGGATATTAAAGTGGGCTTTGCGATGAAGTTAAAAAATATCCCCATAGGAACGGTGGTGCATAATATTGAAATGCATCCAGGGGCTGGCGGGCAATTAGCCAGAAGCGCAGGGATGAGCGCTCAAATCATGGGTAGAGAAAATAAATACACCATTCTTAGGATGCCAAGCTCTGAAATGCGCTACATTTTGAGCGAATGCATGGCGAGTGTTGGCGTGGTAGGGAATGAAGATTTTATCAATGTCTCTATCGGTAAGGCAGGGCGTAACCGCCACAGAGGGATTCGCCCACAAACTCGTGGTAGCGCGATGAACCCCGTGGATCACCCGCATGGTGGGGGTGAGGGTAAAACAGGGACAAGCGGTCATCCTGTATCGCCTTGGGGCACTCCAGCTAAGGGCTATAAAACTAGAAAGAAAAAAGCTAGCGACAAGCTCATCATTTCCAGAAAGAAACATAAATAAAGGGTTAAAGAATGTCTAGGTCAATTAAAAAGGGTCCTTTTATAGACGACCACTTGATGAAAAAAACGCTCAAGGCAAAAGAGGGTAAGGATAACCGCCCGATTAAAACATGGTCTAGAAGAAGCACCATTTTGCCTGAAATGATTGGTTTTACTTATAATGTGCATAACGGAAGGGTTTTTGTCCCTGTGTATATCACAGAAAACCATGTGGGTTATAAGTTAGGGGAATTCGCTCCTACAAGAACTTTTAAAGGGCACAAAGGCAGTGTCCAAAAAAAGATTGGCAAGTAAGGGGGTAGAATGAGTAAAGCGTTATTAAAATTTGTGCGGTTATCTCCTACTAAAGCCAGATTGATTGCAAGACAGATTCAAGGCATGAACGCTGAATTAGCGATCGCTAGTTTGGAATTTACGCCCAATAAAGCGGCTAGAGTGCTTTCAAAAGTGGTGGCTTCTGCGGTCGCTAACGGCTCATTAGACGCTAAGAGTGCTCTGATTGTTTCTTGCAGAGTGGATGCTGGCCCTGTGCTTAGGCGCTCCATTCCAAGGGCTAAAGGTAGGGCCACAGCCATTAGAAAGCCAACATCTCATGTATTCGTAGAAGTAGCAGAAGGGAAAGAAATGAAATCTTCTAAAAGCCATAAAAAAAATCAAGCAGAAGGTAAGTAGGGCATGGGACAAAAAGTTAATCCGGTAGGTTTAAGATTAGGTATTAATAGGAATTGGACTTCCAGATGGTTCCCTAGCGCTCGCACCGCTCCAAGCAATATTGATGAAGACAATAAGATTAGGAAATTCCTTAAAAAAGAGCTTTATTATGCTGGCGTGAGCGAGATTGTGATTGAAAGAGCGGCTAAAAAACTGCGCGTTACGGTTGTAGCGGCTCGCCCAGGGCTTATCATTGGTAAAAAAGGCGTGGATATTGAAAAAGTCAAAGAAGGCTTAAAAACGCTCATCAAAAAAGAAGTCTCCATTAATATTAAAGAAGTCAAACGCCCCCAAGCTGACGCCCAATTAGCCGCAGAAAATGTAGCCACCCAACTAGAAAAAAGGGTCGCTTTCCGCCGCGCGATGAAAAAAGTCATGCAAGCGGCGTTAAAATCCGGCGCTAAAGGGATTAAGGTGCGCGTTTCTGGCCGTTTAGCAGGGGCTGAAATCGCTCGCACCGAATGGTATATGGAAGGGCGCGTGCCTTTACACACTTTAAGGGCTAAAATTGATTATGGCTTTGCTGAAGCGATGACGGTATATGGTATTATTGGCGTGAAAGTGTGGATTTTCAAAGGGGAAGTTTTGCAAAAAGGCATCCAATTTGAGAAAAAAGAAGAGGCTAAAGAAGAAAGAGAGCCTAGAAGAAGCAGAAGAGGGAGGCAATAATCATGTTAATGCCAAAAAGAACAAAATACAGAAAGCAAATGAAAGGGCGCAATCGTGGGAAAGCCCATCGTGGCAATTCCATTGCGTTTGGGGATATTGCGATTAAAGCCATAGAGCATGGGAGGATTGATTCACGCCAGATTGAATCCGCAAGGGTGGCTATGACAAGGCACATTAAAAGAGCGGGTAAGGTGTGGATTAGAGTATTTCCCGATAAGCCTTTGACCGCTAAACCTTTAGAAACCAGGATGGGTAAAGGTAAAGGCTCTGTGGAAAAATGGGTGATGAATATCAAGCCGGGCAGGATCGTTTATGAAATGCTAGGCATTGAAGAAGGACTAGCGAGAGAAGCTTTAGCGTTAGCTCAGAGCAAACTTCCTTTTAAAACCAAAATTGTAACTTGTGAGAGCGAAAATGAAATATACTGAATTGAAAGATAAAAGTATCAAGGAATTAGAAGAGTTGTTGCATGCTAAAAAAGCGGAGCTTTTTGAGTTACGCGTTAAGTTAAAGGCTATGCAATTGAGTAATCCTAACGAGATTAAGAAAGCCAGAAGAAATATCGCTCGCATTAACACGGCCATTAATGCATATTATTCTTCTAGCGTTGAGTAAAAAAAGGGTAAGCAATGAATACAAAAGAGCCGCATAAAAGGCTAGTGCAAGGCAAGGTTATCAGCAAGTTTGCTGAAAAAAGCGCTGTGATTCTTGTGGAAAGAAAAGTGGTGCATGAAAAATACCGCAAGATTGTTAAAAAGTTTAAAAAATACACTATCCATGATGAAAACAATCAGGTGAAAGTAGGGGATTTTGTGAGCGCGATTGAGTGCAGACCGCTTTCTAAAACCAAGTCTTTCACGCTTAAAGAAATTTTAGTAGTGGGAGTATAAGCATGATACAGAGTTTTACAAGATTGAATGTCGCTGACAATAGCGGCGCTAAAGAAATCATGTGCATTAAGGTGTTAGGGGGTAGTCATAAACGCTATGCGAGCGTGGGTAGCGTGATCGTGGCTTCCGTGAAAAAAGCTATCCCTAATGGTAAGGTGAAGCGCGGTCAAGTCGTCAAAGCCGTTGTAGTGAGAACGAAAAAAGAAATCCAAAGGAAAAATGGTTCTTTGGTGCGTTTTGATGACAATGCAGCGGTGATTTTGGACGCTAAAAAAGATCCTGTTGGCACAAGGATTTTTGGGCCAGTGAGCCGAGAAGTGCGTTACGCTAATTTCATGAAAATTATTTCTCTAGCGCCGGAGGTTGTATAATGAAAAGCGAAATTAAAAAAAATGACATGGTGAAAGTCATTGCAGGAGACGATAAGGGTAAGGTCGCTAAGGTTCTAGCGGTGTTGCCTAAGACTTCTCAAGTGGTTGTTGAAGGGTGTAAGGTGGTGAAAAAAGCGATTAAACCTACTGATGATAACCCTAAAGGGGGCTTTATCCATAAAGAAAAGCCCATGCACATTTCCAATGTGAAGAAAGCCTAAGGAGTTGGATACATGTTTGGTTTGAAACAATTTTATCAAAATGAAGTGAGGGCAAAACTCGCTCAAGAATTGGACATCAAAAACTCCATGCTTTTACCCAAGCTAGAAAAAATCGTTATCAGCGTGGGTGCTGGAGTGCATGCAAAAGACATGAAAATCAT